>NZ_VMNC01000134.1:0-14671 GCF_013277505.1 Streptococcus sp. k-378
ATTTTCATTGAGTATAATTAGTCTAGACTTGCTTGCCATGAGCTAGGGATTTGATAGGAATATCAAGATAAGAAAAAACAGCCGAGGGTAATCCTTTCGGCTGTTTTTGATGGGGAAAACTAAAGTGTAATGCTATTGCTTTTAGAGATTTTCATAAACAAGAGCAAGGAACCTACTGTTAGAATAGTCAAGATAGTTGACAAGGCTGCGGCTACACCGTAATTCCCTCTGAGAACCTCTGTATAAATGGCTACAGTCATTGTTCTTGTTTTGACATTGTAGAGGAGGATAGAAGTAGAGAGTTCTGAAATCATTGTGACCCAAGATAGGATGGCTCCAGAAATAATACCAGATAGCATCATTGGAGTTGTAATCTTGGCAAAGGTATTGAGACGGCTACTTCCTAAGCTTTCAGCAGCTTCTTCAATACTTGGGGCTATTTGTTGTAAACTAGCAACAGATGAGCGAATAGTATACGGTAATCTTCTGACAGATAGGGACATAATCAAGATGAAAGCTGTCCCTGTAATCATAAGAAATCCACTTCCAAATAGACCAGTATTGAAGGAAGAAATGAAGGCAATCCCTAGAACGGTTCCTGGTACAATATAAGGGACCATACTGAGGCTGTCAATTAAGTTTGTAAACAAATTCCGTTTTCTAACGGCTAGGTAGGAGATAAATGTTGCGAATAGGACAACTAGAACTAAGGCAATCAAAGGGATACGAATGGTATTGAAAATAGCAGAGCCCATACGATTGAAAGCTACCTTGTAACTGTTTAGAGAATAACCTTTGACAAATACCATACCTGATGTTTTTAGGAAAGAGGTATAAATCAAGTAGATTTGAGGTAAAACAGAGATAAAGATAATTCCGTAGACTGTTGCATAAATGGCAGCCATTTTTCCTTTTGTAGTTTTTTTAGGCTCAATTGGATGGAGCGAATTCATGCTGAAACTGTAGCGGTTTGCAATGTGTTTTTGGATAAGGAAAATTGTCAAGGCAATGATAATCGCCATAATGGCTAAAGCAGATGCAAAAGCAGAATTTCCTCCAACCTCGCTAATAAATTGGGTATAAATCAAGACGGGGAAAGTCCGATATCCTTCACCAATCAACATAGGCGTTCCAAAATCTGAGAATGCTCTCATAAATACAAGCAAGGCAGCAGCTAGTAAGGTTGGAACTAGGAGAGGTAAAACAACCGTTACGATACGCTTAAATCCAAAGGAACCCATGCTTTCAGCAGCTTCAAGTAGAGAATTGTCAATACTTTTCATTGTCCCAGCAACGTATAGAAATACCAGTGGGAATAGTTGCAGTGTAAAGACAAGTACAATTCCTTTGAATCCATAAATATCGATAGCTGGAAGATGAAGGGTATTTGTCAGGAATTTAGTGATGACCCCATTTCGTCCCAGCAAGAGAATCCAGGAGTAGGCTCCCACGAAAGGAGCTGACATAGAAGCAATGATAATCAATATTTGTAGAAATTTCTTCCCCTTGAAATCATATATGGAAAAGAGATAAGCTAATAGGGTTCCTACAACTAAGGAAGTGACAGTAGCGGTAATGGAAACCTTGAAACTGTTGACAAGTGTCTCAGAGTAGTAGACTTTACTAAAGAAAGTGACAAAATTAGCTAGTGAAAATTGTCCTTCATGTATGAGTGCTTGCTTGAGCACGGTAACGATAGGATAAACGAGAAAGACAAGATAGGTGAGAAAGATGAAGAAAGAGGAGGCTGTCCAAATATTTAGTTTTTTACGTTCCATGGTTGACTCCTTTTATCAGGTTTTGCGAACCATCTGCTGAAAAGACATTTAATTTTTGCGTATTGATTCGTAGACGAATACGATCGCCTTTTTGTAGATCTTCTTCAAAAGTTGATTCTTCGCTAACTTGAATTTTTGAGGCAAAACCTGTCTCAATGAAATACTCCGTATTTAGTCCAAGATAGACGCTATCGCTAATAGTTCCTTCAATATCTCCAGATTCATCTTTAATGAATTCTTCAGGACGAATACTTACATGAATATCTTGTGCTTCAGCCTGATCAAGGGCTGGCATTCGAAGAGCATAGCCATCTGAAAAGACGATATAAGCGCCGTCGCTCCGTTTTTCGAGATTGGCAGGGATAATATTTGTGCGTCCGATAAAGGTAGCCACAAACTCATTAGCTGGTTTATGATAGAGTTCTTTTGGCCGACCGATTTGTTGGATGACTCCGTCTTTCATAACAGCAATTTGGTCTGAAATAGCCATAGCTTCTTCTTGGTCGTGGGTCACATAAACAGTTGTAATTCCCACTTCGTGTTGGATTTCTCGAATGGCTTGACGCATATCCAAGCGAAGTTTGGCATCCAGATTACTAAGTGGCTCGTCCATGAGGAGAACACTTGGATTAACCGCTAAGGCACGTGCCAAGGCGACACGTTGTTGTTGTCCACCACTGAGTTTATCGGGCTTCCGATCCGCATATTGAGCAATTTGCATGAGTTCAAGATACTTGTTGGTCTGTTGGATCAATTCTTCTTTTGGAACTTTCTTTTGCTTGAGACCAAAAGCAACATTGTCTCGAACAGTCAAATGTGGGAAAATAGCGTAGTTTTGGAAAACCATCCCGATATTGCGTTTGCTGGGTTCCATATTATTGATTTTTGTATCATCGAAGTAAAATTCTCCACCTTCGATACTGTTGAAACCTGCAATCATACGAAGAAGGGTCGTTTTCCCACAACCTGAAGGCCCAAGAAGGGTAAAGAGACTTCCTTTTGGAATTGTAATGTTCAAATTCTCAATAACAGGGACATCGTGGTAGATTTTTTTGGCGTTAATAATTTTGATCTCACTCATAGTGAACCTCTTTTACTGTTTAGATTGGATATCTGTAAAGACTTCGTTGTATTTCTTAACAATATCTGATTTATTCTTGATGACATAATCATAATCTTCAGTGAGTGTTTTGATTTTGTCAATTGGTTTCATGTTTTCGCTTGTTTTAGCATTTTTACGAACAGGACGGTTAGTAGTGGTTGTGCCAAGTGTATCTTGTACTTCTTGAGAGATAATGAAATCGATAAATTTCTTGGCATTTTCCATATTTTTCGTTTTTTTAACGATAGCAGCACTAGCAGGTAGGAAGACGGTTCCTTCTTTTGGATAGACTACCTTAATGTTAGCTCCGTCATTTAAGAGTTTAACTGCTGGATCTTCATAAGAGAGACCAACAGCCATTTCTCCGTCAGCGACTGCTTTATAGACACCAGATGAACTTGATCCGATTTTACCATCAATAAGTGTGAAGAGATCTTTTACATAAGACCATGCTTTATCGTCTTTGTAACCACCTTGAGCTTGTAGCATATTTGTTAATTGAGCAAAGGCGCTAGAAGAGTTTGCTGGGTCAGCAGTTGCAATTTTTCCTTTTAGTTCAGGTTTGAGAAGGTCGCTATATCCTTCGATGTTCATGCCTTTCGTTAAATCAGGATTGACGATTAAGACACTACCATCTAGTGTATAAGGTGTAGAGTAGCCAGTTGTGTTTTGATATTCTTTGATAACATTATCATTTTCTTTTGAAGTATAGTTTTCAAAGAGTTCTCCGTGGGTAGCATATTGTGTGTAAGAACCACCAAAGATAACATCGGCCACAGGAGCTTCTTTTTCTGATTCTAGTTTTTTGAAAAGTTCTCCAGTACCAGCTTGAATCAGTTCTACTTTGATACCATATTTTTCTTCAAAGGCAGGAATAGTTGCTCCGATTAAGCCCTCTGAGTTTGGTGAATAAACGACTAGCGAACCGCCGTCTCCTTTATCATATGAACCGCCATCGGCAGATTCATTAGAAGAACAAGCAGCAAGACCAAAAAGGGCTAGTCCGCAAGCAGCATAATACATCCATTTCTTTTTCATGATGGATACCTCCGTTGTGTTATTTAAGTTTATTTTAAAACAATATAAGCGTTTTTAAAACCGACAATTCTATTCTATTAGAGTAAAATTCTCTACAAAAAGAAGAATAGCTTATTTTACTATTCTTCCGAGTGATTTCAATTCCTTTGGGGAAATATGGAGATACTTTTTAAATACTTTGGCAAAATATTTATAGTCTGAAAATCCAACTTGATCAGAGATGTCGCTTAGAGGGGAGTTGGGAGATTCAGCCATCTTATCTATAGCTTGTTTCAGACGATATTGTAAGATATATTCATTTAGAGTCATGGGGAAGTCTTCTTTGATAACTTTATATAGATAGCTTTCGCTATAGTTTAAAGCTTCAGCAATAGTCGCAATCGTAAAATGCTCTGCATAATGCTTGTGGACAAAGGAAATAATTTGTTGAATGATTTGGTTTTGTGTATCAACCTGTTGGATAGAGGTGAGTAAAGTTTGATATTCTTCTAAAAAAGGAGTTTCTTGATAGGTACTACCTTGTAATCGCAAAACAATGTTTTGAAGACATTCTGTCAATTCCTTGGTATCAATTGGCTTGGATAAGAAATCAACTGCTCCGTATTGCATGGCTTTTTTGGCATTTTGAAAATCGTTATAACCTGATAAGATAACTTTTTCATAGGAAAGGGTACGAGTGGCTTCGAACATCATAAAAGCATCCATAATTGGCATGGTGATGTCTGTTAAGACAATATGAGGTTCTTTTTCTTGGATGAGTTTCATTCCCTCTTGACCGTGACTGGCAGTTCCTACGACTTGGATACCTAGGGCAGAGTAGTCTACGGCAATCTCTAGCCATTTTCGGATGAGGTGTTCGTCTTCTACGATAATGAGCTTAAACATGAGTTAGTCCTTTCGTTATAAATTTGACCCAAGTTTCTCCTTGGCGATTGACTCCTAAATCTAGCTGGACATCAGAAAAGAAATTGCTCAATCGTTTGTAGCTGTTCACGATGCCATGCTGGGTATGAGGGCTTTCTAAAGAGTCTAAAATAGCGAGTCGCTCTTGTTTTGTGAGCCCTCCGGCATTATCCTTGATTAAAAAAGTCAGAGAATCTGCTTCCAAGGTAATTTGGATATCAATATGAAGATCAATACGGTATTGCATCCCATATTTTATAGCATTTTCTACTAGAGGAAGTAAGAAAAGTTTAGGGATAGGCTGATTATCGACAGTTTCTGGACAGACAATATCATAAGAAAAGTGCTCAAAACGAATCTTATGAATCATAAGGTAATCCTCTATAATCTTTAAATCCTGACAAATGGTTGTTTCTTTTTCTAAATCCGTGATACTGTAGCGAAGAATGCGCGTGAGATTTTGAATTAGGTCTTGTGTGAGGGCGGCATCCATTAAAGAAGTGATTTTAATCGTCTCAAGTGTATTGTAGAGAAAATGAGGATTGAACTGAGCTTCCAGCATTTTTCTTTCAAAAATCCATTTTTCTTTTTCTATGGTCAACATTTTTTGATGAAGTTGATCTAATTCGTACAACATATTGTTGATTTTTTCTGCCATAAACTCAAACTCATCACCTGTTTGTAGAGAAAGCCTTTTTTCTGCTTGTTTGGGAATTTCTTGAAGTTGGTAAACCAAACTTTCAATGGGAACAGCGTTGTGTGTGGCAATTTTATGAGCAATTCGTCTCGCTTGCCAGAAGTAGAGGAAGAATATACATAAGGTGAGGACGGAGGCTAGGCCGAGTAAGCTAGGAATGGGAAAAAAGGATTGAAAAGTATAGATTGAAAAAATAGCACCGACTTTTTCTTTTTGAACAATAAGCGGTTCATTCGCATACCAGTGGGTGCGAGAGTGTAGGAGTTTTTCATCCAATTTTTCAAGAGTGGAACGAGTAAACTGATTTGTGTTGTTGGAAAACATATTTCCAAAGCTATCGGTAATGATGTATTTGGAATTGATCATTGGGAAACTTGAGATGAAATCATTCTCATTTACGAAAGCAATAGTATAGGCCTTAACTCGTTGGTTTTGAAGTAGTGGTTTGATAAAGAGTGTGTAGTGTTGCTTGTCTGAAGAGAGAGCAATTTTTTCTGTCACTTTATCTTGAGAAGGATTTTGAATGAGTAGTTTTAGATAGTAGGGTGATAAAATACTTTCTTGATGATTGCGATTGGTACTAAATAGTAATTCACCTGTATCGTTTAGAATAATGAGGTCAGAACTAAGCTTCAATCTAGCTTTTGTCTCGTAAAATAAGCTAAAGACTTCTCGCTCTGTGTGTTTGCCGTCCAAAAATTCAGGAATCATTTTATAGTTCATAGTGGTCAGGAGCTCATTATTTGCTTCTTTCATTTCTTGAACCTGTTTGACAATCTGTCTCGTATCTTTGGAGAGTTGTTGCTTTTGTAAAAAATAGGAAAAACCAAAAAGTAAAATGAGTAGTAAGAGTGAGGTCACAAAGGCTGCGATAGAGCTTCTATGGAGAATTTCTTTTTGGAGAGATTTTTTAAAGGAATGAGACATCCGCTACCTCCTTGGAAGGGTTTTCTGTTATAAGTATAGCAGTTTAAAAATTTTAGAGCAAGGTAAAATAGAAAAGTATAGAATAGAACGAGACCAAATTCCCTCAAAAATGGTATAATAGTAACATCACAAAATTGGAGAGAGACCATGAGTTTTTACAATCATAAAGAAATTGAGCCTAAGTGGCAGGGCTACTGGGCAGAACATCATACATTTAAGACAGGAACAGATGCATCAAAACCTAAGTTTTATGCTCTTGATATGTTCCCTTATCCGTCTGGAGCTGGTCTGCACGTAGGACACCCAGAAGGTTATACTGCAACCGATATCCTCAGTCGTTACAAACGTGCGCAAGGCTACAATGTTCTTCACCCAATGGGTTGGGATGCTTTTGGTTTGCCTGCAGAGCAATACGCTATGGATACTGGTAATGACCCAGCAGAATTTACGGCGGAGAACATTGCCAACTTCAAACGCCAAATCAATGCGCTTGGATTTTCTTATGACTGGGATCGTGAAGTCAACACAACAGATCCAAACTACTACAAGTGGACGCAATGGATTTTCACCAAGCTTTACGAAAAAGGCTTGGCCTATGAAGCGGAAGTGCCAGTAAACTGGGTTGAGGAATTGGGAACAGCCATCGCCAACGAAGAGGTCCTTCCTGATGGAACGTCTGAGCGTGGAGGCTATCCAGTTGTCCGCAAGCCAATGCGCCAATGGATGCTCAAAATCACGGCTTACGCAGAGCGCTTGCTCAATGACTTAGATGAACTAGATTGGCCAGAGTCTATCAAGGACATGCAACGCAACTGGATCGGGAAATCAACTGGTGCTAATGTAACCTTCAAGGTTAAGGGAACTGATAAGGAATTCACAGTCTTTACCACTCGTCCTGATACTCTTTTCGGTGCGACTTTCACTGTTTTGGCTCCTGAGCATGAATTAGTAGACGCTATCGTAAGTTCAGAGCAAGCAGAAGCAGTTGCAGACTACAAACACCAAGCTAGCCTCAAATCTGACTTGGCTCGTACAGACCTTGCCAAGGAAAAAACTGGGGTCTGGACAGGTGCTTATGCCATCAACCCTGTCAATGGCAAGGAAATTCCAATCTGGATTGCGGATTACGTTCTTGCTAGTTATGGAACAGGTGCGGTTATGGCTGTGCCTGCCCACGACCAACGTGACTGGGAATTTGCCAAACAATTTGACCTTCCAATCGTCGAAGTACTTGAAGGTGGAAACGTTGAAGAAGCTGCCTACACAGAAGATGGCCTTCATGTTAATTCAGACTTCCTAGATGGATTGAACAAAGAAGACGCAATTGCCAAGATTGTGGCTTGGTTGGAAGAAAAAGGCTGTGGACAAGAGAAGGTTACCTACCGTCTCCGTGACTGGCTCTTTAGCCGTCAACGTTACTGGGGTGAACCAATTCCAATCATTCATTGGGAAGATGGAACTTCAACAGCTGTTCCTGAAAGTGAATTGCCACTTGTCTTGCCTGTAACCAAGGATATCCGTCCTTCAGGTACTGGTGAAAGTCCACTAGCTAACTTGACAGACTGGCTTGAAGTGACTCGTGAAGATGGTGTTAAAGGTCGTCGTGAAACCAACACCATGCCACAATGGGCAGGTTCAAGCTGGTACTACCTCCGCTATATCGATCCACACAACACTGAGAAATTGGCTGATGAGGGCCTTCTCAAACAATGGTTGCCAGTAGATATCTACGTGGGTGGTGCAGAGCATGCTGTACTTCACTTGCTTTATGCTCGTTTCTGGCACAAATTCCTCTATGACCTTGGTGTTGTTCCAACAAAAGAGCCATTCCAAAAACTCTTTAACCAAGGGATGATTTTGGGAACAAGCTACCGTGACCACCGTGGGGCTCTTGTGGCAACCGATAAGGTTGAAAAACGTGACGGTTCCTTCTTCCATGTGGAAACAGGAGAAGAGTTGGAGCAAGCACCAGCCAAGATGTCTAAATCCCTCAAGAACGTTGTTAACCCAGACGACGTGGTGGAACAATACGGTGCCGATACCCTTCGTGTCTATGAAATGTTCATGGGACCACTTGATGCTTCGATTGCTTGGTCAGAAGAAGGTCTGGAAGGAGGCCGTAAGTTCCTTGACCGTGTTTACCGTTTGATTACAAGCAAGGAAATCCTTGCGGAAAACAATGGCGCTCTTGATAAGGTCTACAATGAAACAGTCAAATCTGTTACTGAGCAAATCGAGTCTATGAAGTTCAACACAGCTATTGCCCAACTTATGGTCTTTGTCAATGCGGCTAACAAGGAAGACAAGCTCTATGTTGACTATGCCAAAGGATTTATCCAATTGATTGCCCCATTTGCACCTCACTTGGCAGAAGAACTTTGGCAAACAGTTGCAGCAACAGGTGAGTCAATCTCTTACGTAGCTTGGCCAACATGGGACGAAAGCAAACTAGTTGAAGACGAAGTCGAAATCGTTGTTCAAATCAAAGGAAAAGTCCGTGCTAAAGTCATGGTTGCTAAAGACCTATCACGCGAAGAATTGCAAGAAATTGCTCTAGCGGATGAAAAAGTCAAAGCAGAAATTGACGGTAAGGACATCGTGAAAGTGATTAGTGTACCGAATAAATTGGTTAACATTGTTGTGAAATAAAAAGAAGTAACTCTAGAGTATGAACTTTAGAATAGGTCAGAATGAATAGATTAGTGAACGATAGCAGGAAGTGTGAAATTTTATTATTTAAGATTTCTATTATTGTAGTGTCAGTTATAGTATTAGTAATGTCAATAGTGGGTGCATATTATTTTAAAAATTGTCTTTGGGACAAGGAAAGTTTAAATTTGACACTCACTTTAGACACTCTCTTTGCAGTTTTTATTACTTTCTTTAGTTTTTCAAATGATAAATCAAGCAATATTTTTGGAATATCTCCAAATGAAATTATAAGGACACAGTCTGAAGTGTATCAATTTTTATTTACAAAATCTTTTGCAACTCTATTAATAGTGACAAATTTGTTATCCATTATTCATTATTTTGGAGCCAAAAATTTAATAGTTTCTTTTAATGAAACTTATCCTCGTATTCAATCCAGTGTTGGTATCATGTGGCTACCACTGTTTGGTATTCTGATAATCTATTTTATTTGGCTCTTAATAGAGGGATTAAAATATATCAGAAAAATAAATTATATTATTCAAAATAGGGAAATAATCTATTTTTATTCGCAGGTAAAAGTTGTAGATAAACTTACTGATTCTGAATCGAAAAAATACGGTGAATATATTGATTTGTACGAATCGTGTCGTCAGAACAATTTAAGTGTTCTACTTAACTTTCTTCAAAATTCGGATGATAAACGAGGAGTTATTGCTAGTAACTCAGTGAGAATTATGTTTGAATCTTTGGATAAAGCAGACCAAATTGCGGCCCTGAATATTTGTAGAAACTATGTAGCACGAGAAAATGTTTTAAATAAAGAAGATGCAGAAAAATTGTTAAATGAAATTGATAAAAAACTTGAAATTAGCAGATAGGACAATTCAAATAGAGTTGAGTAAAAAGTTTGAAAAGTGAAACAAGGAGAAAGCTATGCCAGTAAATGAATATGGTCAGATGATTGGTGAGTCAATGGAAGGTTATACACCCGGTGCACTGCCTTCTATTGATTTCTTAGAAGGGCGTTATGCTAGGATAGAGGCTCTCTCGGTAGAAAAACATGCGGAGGATTTGCTAGCTGTTTATGGCCCGGATACTCCTCGGGAGATGTGGACCTATCTTTTTCAGGAGCCAGTAGCAGATATGGGGGAGCTGGTTAGCCTTTTAAATCAGATGTTGGCTCGTAAGGACCGTTTTTACTATGCAATCATAGACAAGGCGACTGGTAAGGCTTTGGGAACTTTTTCTCTCATGCGCATTGACCAGAATAACCGAGTAATAGAAGTCGGAGCAGTCACTTTTTCTCCAGAGCTAAGGGGTACACGGATAGGAACTGAGGCTCAGTATCTCCTAGCTCGCTATATTTTTGAGGAGCTAAACTATCGTCGCTACGAGTGGAAATGCGATGCCTTAAATCTGCCATCCAGACGAGTTGCGGAGCGTTTGGGATTTGTCTATGAAGGAACCTTCCGCCAGGCGGTGGTTTATAAGGGGCGTACGAGAGATACGGATTGGTTGTCTATGATTGATATGGACTGGCCTCAAGTCAAAGATCGTTTGGAAACATGGCTGCGTCCTGAAAATTTTGATAAAAATGGACAGCAGTACAAGAGCTTGAGAGAACTTTAAGAGGTGTTGAGATGATTACTATTAAAAAGCAAGAAATTGTCAAGCTAGAGGATGTTTTGCATCTCTATCAGGCTGTCGGTTGGACAAATTATACCCATCAACCAGAGATGCTGGAGCATGCCTTATCGCATTCATTAGTAATTTATCTGGCACTTGATGGTGATGCTGTGGTGGGCTTGATTCGTTTGGTTGGAGATGGTTTTTCATCAGTTTTTGTACAGGATTTGATTGTTTTGCCTAGCTATCAGCGCCAAGGGATTGGTAGTCTCTTGATGAAAGAGGCTTTAAAAGATTACAAAGATGCCTATCAAGTCCAGCTGGTGACAGAAGAGACAGAAAAAAACGTAAGATTTTATCGTTCTATGGGTTTTGAAGTCTTATCCACCTATGATTGTATAGGAATGACTTGGGCGAATCGAGAAAAATAACAAAACTTGTTTTTTCTTAAGCAAAGTTTAAGGATGGTCTAGTATCATATAGTCATTAAATAAAGACCTCCTAACTTTATTTAATGAAATCCTAAAACTTTTTTTCATCATAATCTCCTAATGAAGTCACCTAATCAGGTGGCTTTTTTGTGGGGTGAGGTGATGCTGATAGAAATTTTTAAAAAATGCTAGAATTTGAGAAAAGTTAAGCTAGTTTTAAGCTTTGTCTTGTATCATATAGTTATTAAATAAAGACCTCCTAACTTTATTTAATAAAATCCTAAACTTTTCTTTTTCATAATAATCTCCCTTAACTCCACCTAATCAGGTGGAGTTTTTTGGCTCTATTTCAGGCTTTTGGGGACTATTCTAAAAATCATTTATCGATATTTTTCGGATTTTGGTCGGGGAATTGGCGGGGACTTTTTGAGATTTTGGCGGGGATTTTTTTAGCGAATATGACTAAGAAATAGGTCTGTTGTAGCTTCAGCAAGTTCAACCTCACTTTGAATTTAAGTGACTATTAATTGAAGGACTAGAACTACTGTAATAATGCTCTTGGTTGTCAAGGAGTGAGTCATCATATTGTTAGCCAGCGGTTAAAGCTTGAAAAGCCGAGAATATGAACCTTTGACAAATTTTGTGAAGTGTGGGATAATGGAGAGGAATTAAGGATTAGTTCTATATCATGGACTAGAAAAGACCCCAAGCTAACTTCCACATTAAGCTTGGGGTCTTTTTTGACACTATTTGTCCTTGTTTAGCCATTTATCGACTAATACTCTTCGAAAATCAAATTCAAACCACGTCAGCTTCACCTTGCCGTACTCAAGTACAGCCTGCGGCTAGCTTCCTAGTTTGCTCTTTGATTTTCATTGAGTATAAGCGAAGAACAACACCGACTACAATTGGTCCGATGATAGTTTTAAGGATTAGTTCCATCATGGGCTATCTCACCTCCTTTCGCAGGCGGTGTAGAAGTGCCGTATGATATTATACCACATAAGTGCTAGAGTCGGGAGTCACCCAATCAGGTGGAGTTTTTTGGCTCTATTTCAGGCTTTTGGGGACTATTCTAAAAATCATTTTTCGATATTTTTCGGATTTTGGTCGGGGAATTGGAGGGGACTTTTTTAGGAAATATGACTAAGAAATAGGTTTGCTGTTACTTCAGCTACTTCAAACTCAATTTGATTGTAAGGGACTGTTAATTGAAGGACTGGAAGCTGCTGTAATAATGATTTTGCTTGTCCAGTAGTGGCGTATTAAATGAGGAGTGACATGTAAGATTGTCTATTTGTTTACTAAATCAAAATTTCTATGAAATTGATAGAATCCCTAACTTTATCTTAAACTTGAAAGTCTTGTTGTAAAGCGGTTAAAGCTTGAAAAGCCGAGGATATAAACCTTTGACAAAATTCGTGAACTATGGGATAATAAAAAGGAATTGAGTACTAGTTCTATATCATAGGCTAGAAAAGACCCCAAGCTCACGACCAAATAAGCTTGAGGTCTTTTTTGACACTATTTGTCCTTGTTTAGCCATTTATCGACTATACGAAGAACGACACCGACCACAATTGGTCCGATGATAGTTTTGAGTACTAATTCCATCATGGGCTATCTCACCTCCTTTCGTAGGCGGTGTAGAAGTGCCGAACAATATTATACCACATAAGTGCTAGACTCGGGAGTCACAATCCAGTGGCTTTTTTGTTTGTGGCTTGGTTTTTTGATATAATAGAGCCATGAGTAGAATTTTAGATAATGAGATAATGGGGGATGAGGAGTTAGTAGAACGCACGCTCCGTCCTCAGTATTTACGTGAATATATCGGACAGGATAAGGTCAAGGACCAGCTCCAAATCTTTATCGAAGCTGCCAAAATGCGGGATGAAGCGCTGGATCATGTGCTCTTATTTGGCCCTCCAGGCTTGGGAAAAACGACCATGGCTTTTGTTATTGCCAACGAACTAGGTGTCAATCTCAAGCAAACGTCTGGGCCTGTCATTGAAAAAGCCGGTGATCTGGTAGCGATTTTGAATGACTTGGAGCCTGGGGATGTCCTTTTTATTGATGAGATTCATCGCTTGCCCATGTCTGTGGAAGAGGTGCTTTATAGTGCCATGGAGGACTTCTACATTGATATCATGATTGGTGCTGGTGAAGGCAGTCGCAGCGTTCATTTGGAGTTGCCACCTTTTACCTTGATTGGGGCGACGACTCGGGCTGGTATGCTCTCAAATCCGCTACGGGCACGTTTTGGGATTACAGGTCATATGGAGTATTATGCTCATGTTGATTTGACGGAAATTGTTGAGCGGACGGCAGATATTTTTGAGATGGAAATTACTCATGAGGCAGCGTCTGAGTTAGCCCTACGTAGCCGTGGGACCCCTCGTATTGCCAATCGTCTCCTCAAGCGCGTGCGCGATTTTGCCCAGATAATGGGGAATGGGGTGATCGATGATCTTATTACCGATAAGGCTTTGACCATGCTGGATGTTGACCATGAAGGTTTGGACTATGTGGACCAAAAAATCCTTCGGACCATGATTGAGATGTACGGTGGTGGCCCTGTTGGTCTAGGAACTCTTTCTGTTAACATAGCAGAAGAGCGTGAGACGGTTGAGGATATGTACGAACCTTACCTAATCCAGAAAGGTTTTATCATGCGGACACGGTCTGGACGAGTGGCGACTGCTAAGGCATATGAGCATTTGGGGTATGAGTACAATGAAAAATAAGCAAGAAATTCTGGAAGCTTTCAGAGAAAATCTGGATATGATGGCTATTCTGACTATCATCCGAAACCTTGGTCTGAAAGATTCCTGGTTGGCAGCAGGTTCTGTCAGAAATTTTATCTGGAATCTCTTGTCAGACAAATCCCCTTTTGACTGTGAAACAGATGTAGATGTGACTTTCTTTGATCCAGATATTTCTTATGAGGAAACCTTGTCCCTAGAGAAAAAGCTGAGAGAGGACTTTCCTCAGTACCAGTGGGAATTGAAAAATCAAGTCTATATGCACCAGCACAGCCCTCATACTGCTCCCTATACCAGTTCCCGTGATGCTATGAGTAAGTATCCAGAACGATGTACGGCTGTTGGATTACGCTTGAATGAAGAATCCGTTTTGGAACTCTTTACTCCATACGCTTTGGAGGATATTTTGAATTTTCAAGTTCGTCCAACTCCTCATTTTTTAGAGAATGAAGACCGAATGGAATTTTATCGAACACGTCTATCCAAGAAAAATTGGCAGGAGAAATGGAAAAATTTGATTTTTAAAAATACTTAAGGAAACTTTAAGCTAGGAAGTGTATACTAAGCTCATAAGTTAAGAAGACCTTAACTTAAACTCCTAAAACTTTTTCATAATAATCTCCCTATAAAAAATAAAGTCGCCAAATCAGGCGGCTTATTTTTTTGAAAAAAGGGCTTGGTGCCTGAGAATAATACTCAATGAAAATCAAAGTGTAAACTAGGAAGCTAACCGCAGGTTGCTCAAAACA
>NZ_VMNC01000135.1:0-6886 GCF_013277505.1 Streptococcus sp. k-378
TTTTCATTGAGTATAAAAACCTTCTCATAAGCTTTTCTTGTTTTAAAGAAAAAATTACTCCTTCATCTGACTCTCTGCATCAGCCACAACTTGCTCTAAACTAGTCTGACCAAGCTCTGCCTCCATGGCCAGCTGGATTCTCTCCAATTTTTGATCCAAAACATCATGAATATGAGCTCCAACTGGACAATTTGGATTTGGATTGTCATGGAAACTGAAGAGTTGACCAGTCTTACCAAGACACTCAACCGCCTGATAAACATCTAAAAGACTAATATCCTTGAGATCCTTGACAATCTCAGTTCCCCCTGTTCCACGCGCAACTGAAATCAGCTCTGCTTTCTTCAACTGGGACAAGGTTTTTCTGATAATGACAGGATTGACCCCAACACTAGCTGCCAGAAAATCACTGGTCACCTTGCTTTCCTTCCCCTTGAGGGCAATGATTATCAGCATATGAGTCGCAATGGTAAATCTACTTGGAATTTGCATCCTCTTCTCCTTTTTACGAGGCTCCCCTGCCTCTACTCTTCTTTTTCTATTATTATACCCTTTTTAGTTGTAATGTCAATCGTTACCACTTTTCAACCAAGCATCTAATTCCCTATCATAACCCTCTTTCTGAGCCAATTCTCTCAAAAATTCCTGATGATGAGTATGGTGGATCCCATTGACCAGACTTTCATAATAAACCTCAAAATAGGGAAGTCTCAGGTCTTTAGCCAACTGCAATTCAGCTGCCACATCGTAGTCTACCCGTCGGAAGTCCATATCTACCAAGCCCTTGTCATCAAACTCCAAAATCATATACTGGGCCCGCAAGTCCTTCCGTAGCTGAGCGTCTAAAAAGAAAGGTTGCCCAATCGAACCCGGATTGACAATCAATTGCCCACCAGTCCCGTAACGAAGCAACTGCTGGTGAATATGACCATAAACAGCAATATCACAAGGCGGATTGGTCACCAAGCGGTCAAAATCCTCTTGCGCTCCAGTATGAATCAACTCTCTCCCCCAGTTCTTATCAGGAAGATGGTGGCTAATTCCCACCGTCAAATTCCCAAACTGACGATGAAGCTGGAGAGGTTGATTGTGAAGCAATTCGATTTCTTCTAGGGATATTTCCTCTAAAACATACTGGCACTGGCGCAAGAGATAGCGTTGACTGGGACGAGTACTATCCAATTCCTTGCGGACACCATGCCAAAGACTGTCTTCCCAGTTTCCCAAAACTCTAGCTGTAATCGGTAGTTGAGCCAACAAGTCCAAAATCCTTCTACGCCCTGTCCCTGGCATGAGAATGTCTCCCAAAAGCCAGTATTCATCCACTCCTAGCTGCCGAGCATCTGCCAAAACAGCCTCTAAAGCAGTGGTATTTCCATGAATATCTGAAAGAAGAGCTATTTTCGTCATATCCATCTCCTCGTTTTTTCTCTTGCAATAAGTATAACATAAAAAGTCACAGCTAGAGAAATCTAGCTTTTTTTGATATACTAGATAAAGATATTAGACAAGAGGAAACGAATGACCCCAAATAAAGAAGATTATCTAAAATGTATTTATGAAATTGGTATAGACCTGCATAAAATCACCAACAAGGAAATTGCTACCCGCATGCAAGTCTCTCCCCCTGCCGTAACTGAAATGATTAAACGGATGAAAAGTGAAAATCTCATCCTCAAGGACAAGGAATGTGGCTATCTACTGACTGACCTCGGCCTCAAATTTGTCTCTGAGCTCTATCGTAAGCATCGCTTGATTGAAGTTTTTCTAGTCCATCATTTAGACTATACGAGTGACCAGATTCACGAGGAAGCTGAAGTCTTGGAACATACTGTATCTGATTTATTCGTGGAAAGACTGGATAAATTGCTAGGTTTCCCTAAAACCTGCCCCCACGGAGGAACTATTCCTGCCAAGGGAGAACTCCTGGTTGAAATCAATAACCTACCACTAACTGACATCAAGGAGGCTGGCGCCTACCGCCTGACTCGGGTGCACGATAGTTTTGACATTCTCCATTATCTGGATAAGCACTCACTTCACATCGGTGACCAGCTCCAAGTCAAGCAGTTTGATGGCTTCAGCAACACATTCACTATCCTTAATAAAGACAATGATTTACAAGTGAATATGGACATTGCCAAACAACTCTATGTCGAGAAAATCAACTAATTTCTCAAGTACCCCAACCAACCCTGAAAGTTTGATTTTCAGGGTTTTCTTATCTATTTTTTATATCAAAAACGATAGTAAGCGCTTCCATAATCCAACTAAATATTGTATAATAATTATATAAACTATTCCGTCACTAACAGATGAAAAAAGGAGGGCTTATCATGAAAAAAATCATCTTCATCAAAACCATTGAGCTCCTTGTCATTGATGGAATCATGCTGGGCATTTTGGCTTTTAAAGAGGTGCTTACTTGGGATTGGATTTTGATTTATAGCGGTTGGCTCATTTTCTTTCATCCTGTGCTATTGACCTATCTTTCTAACCAGCTTTGTGACCACTTTAGTCAACTCTGTTCCCAGATTAGACCGAGATTCTGGCGATTTGCCTTACAAATCCTCCTATGGGATAGCCTGATGATTCTCTCCTTGATATGTTTAAGTGGTACCCCACTTTTCCTTCAGGGCACTCTCCTCATCCTAGGCCATCTCATCCCTTCCTATCGCACCTGCCAAAGCCTGAAAAGAAACTTCCCCCAAGCCTATCAAGAACAGATTTCATTTTGGAGCATTTTGTGATAGATGAGAAAAACCAAGCCGGCTGGGCTTGATCTTTCTTATCTATTTTTAGTATCTAGGATAATGGTAACTGGCCCATCATTGACCAGCTCAACCTGCATATCCGCTCCAAAGATACCTGTATGAACAGGCACTTCTTGCGCTAGTTTTTGGTTGAAAACATCATAGAAGTCTGATGCCATATCAGGTTTGGCTGCTTCTGTAAAGGCTGGACGATTGCCTTTCTTGGTATCCGCAAAGAGGGTAAACTGGGAAATAGAAAGGATTTCTCCTTCAATATCTTTGACAGATAGGTTCATCCTGCCTTCTGCATCTGAAAAAATCCGCATATTGACCAGTTTTCTCACAGCATAGTCCAAATCTTCCTCTTGGTCCTCTGGTCCAACACCAACCAGCAATAAGAGCCCCTGATTGATTTTTCCCTGAACCTGACCTTCGATACTGACTTGGGCTTTTTTAACACGTTGGATAATGATTTTCATAATAGCCTTTCTAGTAAGAACTCAGACAATTAACCGTTGGTTCGTTTGACAGAGTAAACTTCTGGCACACTCTTAATCTTGTCCACAACCGTAGTCAGCGTCGAGAGGTTGGTAATGCCAAAGGACACATGGATATTGGCAAATTTCATATCCTTGGTTGGTTGGGCATTGACTGTTGAAATATTCTTGGTTGTGTTTGAGAGAACTTGCAGTACATCGTTCAACAATCCTGTACGGTTGAGGCCATAAATATCAATATGAGCCATATACTCTTTATTTGAGCTAGAGTACTGACCTTCCCACTCCACATCAAGGAGACGTTGCTCGTAGTTTTCTTGGGCGCGCAGGTTCATACAGTCCACACGGTGAATAGCCACACCACGACCCTTGGTAATGTAGCCGACAATATCATCACCAGGCACGGGGTTACAACACTTGGCAATCCGCACTAGGAGACCAGAAGCACCTTCAATGACCACACCACCTTCATGCTTGACCTTGAGGGTTTCTTTATTTTCAACCTTGACCTCGCCACCTTTGACAAGTTCTTCTGCCTCAGCCTTGGCCTTGGCACGTTCTTCTTCACGACGTTCCTTTTCAGTCAGACGATTAAAGACAGTAATAGCACCGATTTCCCCAAAACCAATGGCCGCAAAGAGGGAGTCTTCTGTCTTGTAGCTGGTCTTTTGCAGGACTTGGTCCATATGACGCTTGTCCATAAATTTATTGGCCACATAACCATTTTCTTGGAACTGGGTCATCAACATTTCACGACCCTTATTAACAGATAATTCCTTATCTTGGTTTTTAAAAAACTGACGAATCTTGTTGCGCGCCTTGCTGGTCTTGACCATATTGAGCCAGTCGCGGCTAGGTCCAAAGGAGTTGGGGTTGGTGACAATTTCAACCTGATCCCCTGTTTTGAGCTTGGTTGTCAGTGGAACCATACGGCCGTTGACCTTGGCACCAGTCGCTTTTTCACCGACTTTAGTATGGATTTCATAAGCAAAGTCAATAGGTCCTGAATCTTTTGGAAGAGAACGGACAGCTCCATCTGGAGTAAAGACGTAAATCTCCTCAGCCAGATAGTTTTCCTTAACAGAGTCCACAAATTCCTTGGCATCATCAGCCTGATCTTGAAGCTCCATCATCTCCTTGATCCAGTTCATCCCAATAGCTGATTCTTTGCTGTTGACCTGGCCCTTAACGCCTTTCTTATAAGCCCAGTGAGCCGCAACCCCGTACTCAGCCACCTCGTGCATAGCCTTGGTCCGAATTTGGAATTCGATCGGCCCTTTTGGCCCATAAACAGTCGTATGGATAGACTGGTAACCATTGGCCTTGCGGTTGGCGATATAGTCTTTGAAGCGGCCAGGCATGGGTTTCCAAAGCTCATGCACATAACCAAGCATGGCATAAACATCACTTTGGGTATCTAAAATACAACGAATGGCAATCAGGTCATAGATTTCCTCAAACCGTTTTCTCTTATCCTGCATTTTGCGGAAAATCGAGTAAATATGCTTGGGACGACCGTAAATCTTCCCTTTTAGGTGACGATCTGTCGTATATTCCTCTAATTTTGTGACCACCTCATCCACCAAGGCTTCACGCTCTCTGCGTTTTTCCTTCATCATATGGGTAATCTTGTAAAACTCCGTAGGATTGAGATAGCGGAAAGATAGGTCTTCCAATTCCCATTTGACGCTTGAAATCCCCAGACGGTGGGCAAGTGGGGCATAGATTTCCATAGTTTCTTTGGAAATACGCTCCTGCTTGTCTTTTCGAAGATGTTTCAGGGTCCGCATATTGTGCAAGCGGTCAGACAGTTTGACCAAGATAACACGGATGTCCTCAGACATGGCCATAAGCATCTTGCGATGATTTTCCGCTAATTGTTCCTCGATTGATTTGTACTCGACCTTACCAAGCTTGGTAACCCCATCAACGATTACCCGCACATCGGGACCAAACTCTCTTTCCAAATCGTCCAAGGTCGCATCTGTATCTTCTACCACATCATGCAAGAAACCACAGGCAACCGTTACAGCATCCAACTTGAGCTTGGCTAAAATACCTGCCACTTGGATAGGGTGAATAATGTAAGGTTCGCCAGATTTTCGATACTGGCCACTGTGGCATTCAACAGCATAAACCAAGGCCTTATGGACAAAATGGACATCCTCTTCCGTTAAATATTCTTTGGTTAAGGCGACAACTTCTTCGCCTGTTAAATTCACTTCTTTTGGCATCTCTACTCTCCAATTCTTCCTACCATTTTATCACTTTTTTAAGAATATGAAAACTAGATTGGAACAGAATAAGAAAAAAATAATTCAGAATTGCTTGATAATTCTGAATTATTAGTCTATAATATATTACGAAGTTAGATTTTAAACTTAGGTGATAGAAGGAGAGATAGAAGAACGGAAACCATATTGTAACCGAAAGACTTTCTGACTTCCCCAATTCCATTGAAGATACGAAAGATAAACGGTGGAACTCGTGTCACATACACTGGTACCTTGACTGGATTTTAGAATTAAAATCCTCAAGATACTTTCTTTTATCCTTTAGTTTATAAGGAGAACACCTATGAAAAAAACTGCTATTTCTATCTTTGCTCTCCTAGTGTTAGGAGTTAGCTGCCTGCTTCTATTCAGCCAGCAAAGCTATAAAAAAACAGTCGTTCAATACTATGCTAACGACCAGAACCTGCCCAATAGGATAACTTATAGTGAATATAGCGATAAACGAGAAGCCAACTACGGTGGCACTCTAAACATCACATCTATCAAACAAGCTAATGACGGAGTTTATGCAACCTATGAAGGGCAATTGACACCTCTCCAATATTGATAAATTGATAACCAGCCTGTCTTCATCTAGTCATGCTGGTTTTTAAGTTCATTCTAAATCCTTACCTATTTTCCCCAACTGTGCTATACTTAATTTAGTACATTCTTTGAGATTGGAGCTAATATGAAAATCCATAAAACTGTGAATCCTGTTGCCTATGAAAACACCTATTACCTAGAAGGCGAAAAGCACCTCATCGTTGTCGATCCTGGCAGCCATTGGGAAGCTATTCGTCAGACAATAGAGAACCTCAACAAACCGATCTGTGCCATTCTATTGACCCACGCTCATTATGACCATATCATGAGTCTGGACTTGGTGCGCGAGACCTTTGGCAATCCTCCTGTCTATATCGCAGAGAGCGAAGCCAGCTGGCTCTACACTCCTGTCGATAATCTCTCCGGTCTCCCTCGCCACGATGATATGGCAGATGTGGTCACAAAACCTGCAGAACACACCTTTGTCTTTCACGAAGAATACCAACTAGAGGAATTTCGTTTTAAGGTTCTACCGACCCCAGGGCACTCTATCGGTGGTGTTTCCCTAGTCTTTCCTGATGCTCACCTAGTCTTGACGGGAGATGCTCTGTTCCGCGAAACAATTGGACGGACGGATCTTCCGACTGGTAGTACAGAGCAACTCCTTCATAGTATCCAGAACCAACTCTTCACCCTACCAAACTACGATGTCTATCCAGGACATGGTCCAGCTACTACTATCGCTCACGAAAAGGCCTTCAATCCCTTTTTCTAGCAAGATGATGACAAGCGATAGCACAATTTAATACTCAATGAA
>NZ_VMNC01000136.1:0-8290 GCF_013277505.1 Streptococcus sp. k-378
TCATTATATGCGAGAATATCGCTATTGTTATGGGGCAGTAGATGCTCAGACAGGAGATTCCTTTTTCCTCATTGCTGGAGGATGCAATACTGAGTGGACCAATGAATTTCTACGGCAAGTCTCACAAGCTTATCCAGATGACTATATTTTACTTGTCATGGATAATGCTATATGGCATAAATCAAGTACCTTAGAGATTCCAAGTAATATTGAGTTAGCTTTTATCCCACCTTATACTCCAGAAATGAACCCTATTGAACAAGTATGGAAAGAAATTCGAAAACGAGGTTTCAAAAACAAGGCTTTCCAAACATTGGAAGCCGTCATTGATAAGCTTCAAGAAGTTATTCAAGGACTGGAAAAAAGCGTTTTAAAGTCCACTGTCAGCAGACAATGGACAAGGTTGCTTTTTGAAAACAATTGAGTATAAAGTAAAATAGATTGCAAGAATTATGATTCAATCATTACAAAATGGTAACTTCCATTTCCCATTCATATTGATACTCAATGAAAATCAAAGAGCAAACTAGAAAGCTAGTCGCAGGTTGCTCAAAGCACAGCTTTGAGGTTTCAGATAAAACTGACGTGGTTTGAAGAGATTTTCGAAGAGTATGACAAATAAAAAACGAACAAGACCTACTTCCTATCACGAAAGCTAGATCTCATTCGTCAAAATGATATTACCAAGTCTGGTTTATCCATTCATTGAAACGTGAACATGGTCATAGTGATTTTCTGTCACACTACCGCGGTCTGGCATTGGGTTCCAAGTATTAGCTGGCCCATATTTGCTATCGAATGGAGCATAGAAACGTTGTTTCCAGATGATATAACTAATACCACGGCTAGCCATATTTTGAATAGCGTATTCCGCAATCTTATCCCCTAGTTCTGAGCTTTCTGGGACCATAAAATCGATAGCCAAACCTTTTCCGTGATCTCCACTGTCTCCTGGACGGTAACCACTAAAGGATGTGATGCCAAACAAGTTGGCAATTTCTTCTTTAAAGGCAGCCGTTTGTGGTTGAAGGCCTGCATTTTCAGATTTCGCTACTGCAAGCCCAGCATAATCGGGCGCAGCTGGAGCCGCGTAAGTTGTTGAAACTGTTTTCGCCTCTTCTGGTTGATAAGTAGAAACTATTGGTGTAGCTTCATTTGATGATGCTTCTTTTGCTTCTTCTGCACTTGTTGCAGTTGTTTCGATTGCTGTTTCTTCTGCTGGCGTTGTAGTTTCTTCCACTGCTGATTCAGCTTGGGAACTTGCTTGAGTTTCATCTTTATCAGCTGGAGTCGTTGCCTGAGGAGTTGCTTCTGAAACTGCACTACTTGTTTCGGATGTTTGCCCCTCTGGGGTAAAAATCTCTGTAGATGGCGCAACTTCTTCTGAAGCAGTCACTGTCTCTGTAACTTCTGAACTTGATGCTACTTCTTTTGGAGCTTCTGCAATCGGTTGAGAAAGATCTGCAACTTGAACAGTTTGATCATCTACGGTTACTTGATTGGTTGTCAAATCTGCTGTCGCAATTGTCACCTCTTCACTAGAAGCCACTTGAGGTGTTTGGATTTCAACTTCTGTTACTTCTTCTGCTTCATTGATAGTCGTTGTCAAAACAGTTTCTGGGAAAATCAGATCCATATTAGTGATTTTATTCAAATTCGCAAGAACTGTAACATCTACACCCAGGGCTTCTGCAATGGTGCTCAAGGTATCACCGTACTGAACGGTATAACTTGTTTTGTTGTCCGTTTTAGTCAAATCATTTTGGATTTGCTCAACACTACGTGCAGTCCAAAGAAGTTCTTCTGCTTGAGTTGCCAATACTGGGGCAAATGACAAAGCTACTGTTGAGGCTAATAATATTCTTTTCTTCATTCTTTCAAATTCCTTTCAAATGAGTACCTGTCTATCATAACACAAAAAATGCAGAAAAAAAGCCCTCTCGGGCCTATTTAACAAAACTGTCCATTCCTTGTAACAAACTCGGTTACTTGAAATAGTTTGTTAGGTCTCTGTCACAAAACTGACACAATCTTATCGTCACTTTCCTTCAAAAATATAAGGAATATCTGCTAACACTTGAATCCTGTGATTGCCTTCATAAGACGACTCTAAAAAGTTGAGACTTTGAATCCCACTATTCTGGGCAAATTCCACATCCAGAGTCCGATCCCCTATATAATAGGTCTTCTCAGAATCCAACTGATACTTGTCTAACAGATAGGTAGCCGCTTCTGAACTAGGTTTACGCGCAAAGCCACTCTGATTGGTTAAAATCTCCGTAAAATAGGACTCCAAACCCAAATCTCTGAGAATGGTAAAAGCATTATCTCCTTTATGAGTGTAGACAAACTGTTGAATTCCTGATTCATCTGCCCAAGCTAGCACCTCACGCGCACCTGGCATTAAGAATACCTGGGCATTCTTTTCAGCCAGACTCTGGGCACGCACTTGATTGAGCACTTCCACATCTAGCTTCCGCTCTTCTGCCACCTGCACAAGCAAATCCTGCACCGAATACTTGAGGATAAACTCTCTTACCTTCTCCTTATCATAAGGAATAGAAAACTGAGCAAAAGTCTCCTCAATCCCTGATAAAATCGCTTCGTAAGAATCCAATAAAGTCCCGTCTAAATCCCAAATAAAAGCTGTTTTTTGCATTTCCTATCCTTTCAAGCTCATATAGCGCTGGTAACGATAGCGTAGAAATAGCCAACGAAAACCATTATCCAAAAGGGTTCCGGCCCAAATACCGGGCAAGCCCCAACCAAGCACAATCCCCATTAGATATCCTGTTCCAATGCGGATACACCACATTCCTATACTTGTCGCATAAAAGGGAAGCCGAGCATTGCCCAAACCCTGCCAGACTGCTGTATAGATGACTGTTCCTGTCGTCATAGGGGTTCCAAGTAGTGAAAACAGTGTCACTAGAACACTAGCCTCAACCGCTAGAGAATCTGTCGTATAGAGATGAGTTAATGGCACACCCAAGGCATAGATACTAAAGGTCAAAGGCAACATGAGAATCAGAGAAAGCCAAAAGGTTTGCTTGCTCAAACTAGCTACTCTTTCCCAATTATCCTCTCCAACTGCTCGAGCTACCAGCATGACCGTTGCCGTAGCAACTCCAAAAGCAGGCATGTAGTTAAACTGGGTCAAAACTTCTCCGACCGCATTTCCCGCCACTGCCTCTGTCCCGAAAGACACAACCAAGGCAATGATAACGACATCACCAGCCCGCATCATAAGCCTCTCTCCAGCTGCTGGAAAAGCTAAGGTCAATAGTTCCTTATCTAAACCAAAAGTCGGTTTCATATAAGGCAGTTTTAATTGTGACCACAAAATCACAAGACCAACCAAACGAGACAGAATAGTCCCCCAAGCAACACCCGCTATCCCCATATCCAGTACAAAAATAGCTAGACTGGAAAAGAGAATATTCAAGGCATTTGACAAGATGCTGACATAAAGAGGCAGACGTAGATTATGCGTTGCACGAATCAAGGCTCCCAGACTAGTCATTAAACCTAAGAGAACAATCGATCCGCCTACCAAAGATAGGTAGAGTCCACCACTCTCAGCTACATCTCTCTCTGTCCCCAAAAGTCCAATCATCTCTTGCCCAGCGAAGATAGACAAAGCTCCCAAAAGGAAACTTAATAGTAAAGTAATTTTCAACGCCTCAGTCACATGATAGACTAGCTTAGACTGATCCTTCTGCCCCAAACTTTTTGAAATAACACTGGAAATAGCAGCTCCCAGAGCGATGAAAATCGCCTGGTAAATCGTGATAATATTGCCAGCTACTGATACACCCGAAATAGCTATCAAACCCAAGTGAGCAACCAGATAACTGTCCACCATCCCCATGAGCATCTGCAAAAAGTTTTCGCCCATAGCTGGCAAGGCAATATTAAGAATGTCTTTATTTTTCTTAAACAATCCTTCCTCCTGATGAAAAGAAACTCAGTTGGTTTCCCAACCGAGTTTACTCCTTCTGTCTTAAAGTCCTAAATAAGACTCAACCGCTGCTTGCATATCAGCAGCTGCAACAGTTGTCTTATGACGAACAGGAGCTGTTTCAAGCCCATCAACTGCTGGTGGCACTGCAACGCCTGAGATTTCATGTAATTGAGCCAAGGCTTCAAAGTCGCCAAGCCCTGATTTTCCAGTTACAGCTTCTACTGCAACCACTGGGAACTTGTATGGACTCGCTGTTGAAGCAATCACTGTCTTAGTTACATCGCCAGTAGCCGCTTGGTATTTCTTATAAACTGCCGAGGCAACCGCCGTATGTGGATCCTCGATATAAGAATCTGACTCATAAACACGCTTGATTTCTGCTGACGTTTCTTCTTCAGTCGCATATTCTGCTGCAAAGAGTTCAAGAATCTCTTCATCAAAATTAGTCAACTCATATTGACCTTGGCTACTCAAAGTATTCATGAGTTCGGCTGTCTTAACCGCATCATTACCCAAAAGATGGAAAATCAAACGCTCCAAGTTTGAAGATACCAAAATATCCATAGATGGACTAGTTGTTACCTTAAACTCACGTTTCTTATCGTAAACACGTGTCTTGAAAAAGTCTGTCAAAACATTGTTGTCATTTGAAGCACAGATTAGTTTGCCAACTGGGAGGCCGATTTGTTTGGCATAAAAGGCAGCCAAGATATTTCCAAAGTTTCCTGTTGGTACCGTGAAGTTGACCTTATCACCAGCCTCAATCTCACCAGTCTTGACCAACTGAGCATAGGCATAAACATAATAAACAATCTGTGGTACCAGACGACCAATGTTCATAGAGTTAGCAGATGAAAATTGCAACTTGTTGGCCGCTAATTTTTCACGAAGAGCCACATCATTGAACATATGCTTCACATTTGTTTGAGCATCGTCAAAGTTACCATCAATAGCGATAACATGAGTATTGTCACCAGTCTGAGTGGTCATTTGCAACTCTTGAACCTTGCTGACACCATCCTTTGGATAAAAGACGATAATTTCAGTACCAGGCACATCCGCAAACCCCGCCATAGCAGCTTTCCCCGTGTCACCAGATGTCGCTGTTAAGATGACAATCTTGTTCACCAAACCATGCTTCTTAGCAGCTGTTGTCATAAAGTATGGCAAAATAGACAAGGCCATATCCTTAAAGGCAATCGTTGATCCATGGAACAGTTCCAAATTGTATTGACCGTCTAATTTCACCAAAGGCGCTATAGCTGGAGTATCAAATTTACTATCGTAGGCATTGTTGATACAGTAGTCCAACTCTTCAGCTGTAAAGTCATCTAAAAATGCTGACAAAACAATCTTAGCAACTTCCTGATAAGAAGCAGCTTTCAATTTGTCAAAGTCCAAATCTACCTTTGGATAAGTAACCGGTGTAAACAAACCGCCGTCCGTCGCCAAACCTTGCAAAATAGCTTGGCTAGCAGTTACTGTATTGTTGGCATCACGCGTTGATTGATAAACTAATGTCATTACTCTCTATCCTTTATCTATAGTCTCTTCCATTATATCATGATTTTTCAGAAAATTCTCCCTTTAGTAAGAGAAATTATAGGCTCAATTCTTCTTTCAAAGGCTGTAGGTAGGTCATTTCTTTCTTATTTCTCATCTTCAGTCCTTCCTCGGCTAGCAGGAGTAAGTCTTTGGAAAATCCAATAATCGCAGTTTCTTCCTGATCTGTAAGCTTTTTCTTAGAAAATTGTCGTCTTAAAAATTTATAATTTCGCCCAAATTCTTTAAAGAAAGGTGCTGTTTCTAAGTAAGCTTCTAACTTATCTAAATTAACTAATAATCCCAAGTGAAAGGCAGCAGAAGCGAAGGTTTTATCTAGAGGCTGAGTACACACACTACGAAACTCAACTGTTCCTCGAGTCGTTAAGTCTTGGTACTGGTAACTACGATGAGTTTCAAAATCCTTCTCTTGAGGGTAAATAAGAATCTCATCCCCATTAAGAGCATATGCTTGGATTTCAGATGTAGCCAAATAGTCCCTAGCCTGAATGGGATAAAAATAATAGGTTTGTCCATCACGTTCCGCAGTAAAAATCGCAGAATGATCGAGATAGTCAAAAAAATCATCTTCATCATCAAAAAGTCTAGTATTAACCCCAACATTCTCTGGATAGATGCCATGCATCGATTCTTCCCAGAAGATGTCCCTTGAAATTTTTGTATCCCAATCCGCACCTGTAAACTCAGAATTGGCAAATAAATAAGCCTTAACTGTTTCAATTTGGGTAAAAGCATTAATCACCCGTAAGTAGTTGGATTTTGAAATATCCAGCTGAACCTGACTCCCACAGATAAAAGCACCATATTCAGGGAAATAATGTAAATCTGATTTAGTAATATTTCTACTCAAATTCAAATAATCCATCAACATTTGATAGCGTGGATAAGCCACTGGATAATTCTCATTTTTATCCCAGTTAGGATGAATTCCACAGCCAACGATAGCATGATTGGATTCAGCTAACTTTCTCTGAATTACATCCATATAATTATTAAAACGATTTTCGACATCTTGAATTGTTTCAGCCTTACCAAATGCAAACTCAATCGTTGTATAGGAAACTTCAAATAAAATAGCATCCTGACTTATCGGATCTACTAACTGGATCAGATTGCCAAAATCATCTACCTTTTCGACAGTGAAATCAAAAGAAGAAACTAAATATCGGAATAAGTACTTGATAACTTCAACATCTGTAGCATCCCCTTCCAAGTTTACAACAGGATATTCCAGCTCAATCCCGACAAACAATTCAGGATTTTCTTTAATATTTTTCAAATACCGATGTTTTAATAAATCGATAGAACGAGACATACTTCCCTACACTTTCATAATCTAAATAAAATTTGGATAAGTATTATTATAGCAAAAATAATATAAAAAAGGAACGAAGACTTACAACGTTCCTTATCGCTATACTATACCGGCGGCCGGGGTCGAACCGGCACGTCCTTGCGGACACTGGATTTTGAGTCCAGCGCGTCTGCCAATTCCGCCACGCCGGCAAATAGTAACTGGGGTAGCTGGATTCGAACCAACGCATGAGGGAGTCAAAGTCCCTTGCCTTACCGCTTGGCTATACCCCAATAATATAAAATAGGCGAGTGATGGGGATCGAACCCACGCATGCCAGAGCCACAATCTGGTGTGTTAACCACTTCACCACACCCGCCATAATTTTATTAACACGGGCAGTAGGAATTGAACCCACACTGAAGGTTTTGGAGACCTTAGTTCTACCTTTAAACTATGCCCGTAAAATGGAAGGGGAGGGATTCGAACCCCCGAACCCGAAGGAGCGGATTTACAGTCCGCCGCGTTTAGCCTCTTCGCTACCCTTCCAAAATATATAAATGGCGCGAGACGGAATCGAACCGCCGACACATGGAGCTTCAATCCATTGCTCTACCAACTGAGCTACCGAGCCTTATTGCGGGAGCAGGATTTGAACCTACGACCTTCGGGTTATGAGCCCGACGAGCTACCGAGCTGCTCCATCCCGCGTTAATATAAAAGGAGGATGTGGGATTCGAACCCACGCACGCTTTTACACGCCTGACGGTTTTCAAGACCGTTCCCTTCAGCCGGACTTGGGTAATCCTCCAAAATAGTTTATACGGGAACAAGCCCGTGTCCTCTTAGTGAACAGATAATATTCCACCCCCTACTAATGGACTAAATACTATGGGCACGAGTGGACTCGAACCACCGACCTCACGCTTATCAGGCGTGCGCTCTAACCACCTGAGCTACGCGCCCAAGTCAAAAACTTGGTACAAAGAACAAAGTTCAAAGCGGATGACGAGAATCGAACTCGCGACAACAGCTTGGAAGGCTGTAGTTTTACCACTAAACTACACCCGCTAAAATGGGAGTTAACGGGATCGAACCGCTGACCCTCTGCTTGTAAGGCAGATGCTCTCCCAGCTGAGCTAAACTCCCTAGAGCTAAGCGACTTCCCTATCTCACAGGGGGCAACCCCCAACTACTTCCGGCGTTCTAGGGCTTAACTTCTGTGTTCGGCATGGGTACAGGTGTATCTCCTAGGCTATCGTCACTTAACTCTGAGTAATACCTACTCAAAATTGAATATCTATTCAAACCAAGAAAACCGTTCGCTTTCGTATTCTCAGTTACTTTGGATAAGTCCTCGAGCTATTAGTATTAGTCCGCTACATGTGTCGCCACACTTCCACTTCTAACCTATCTACCTGATCATCTCTCAGGGCTCTTACTGATATATAATCATGGGAAATCTCATC
>NZ_VMNC01000137.1:0-1651 GCF_013277505.1 Streptococcus sp. k-378
GTGGACCAATGAATTTCTAAGGCAAGTCTCACAAGCTTATCCAGATGACTATATGTTACTTGTCATGGATAATGCTATATGGCATAAATCAAGTACCTTAGAGATTCCAAGTAATATTGAGTTGGCTTTTATCCCACCTTATACACCAGAAATGAACCCTATTGAACAAGTCTGGAAAGAAATTCGAAAACGAGGTTTCAAAAATAAGGCTTTCCAAACATTGGAAGCCGTCATTGATAAGCTTCAAGAAGTTATTCAAGGACTGGAAAAAAGCGTTTTAAAGTCCACTGTCAGCAGACAATGGACAAGGTTGCTTTTTGAAAATGATTGAGTATGAAAGCGTAGTAACAAGGAATCATGAGAAGTCAGCCGAACCCATAGTAGTGAGGAAACTTCTGTAATGGAAGTGGAGCGAAGGGGTGAATACTCAAACAGTCTGGGGAGAGACTGTTTGAGGTCTGTCGCTAGAAAGAGAAAACGACAGATCGAAGTAATCCTACTTCACTTGTGTCTGTAAAACGAACGGTCTGATAGAACTGGACTCTGTCACGTATTGACTAGATGAAGGCTCACCAATATAAGATGTCCCTCAGGCACCAAAACAAGAAAGGAATACGCACATGTCAAAATTGCTAGATAAGATATTATCACGCGAAAATATGCTGGAGGCCTACAATCAAGTAAAATCCAATAAAGGCTCAGCTGGGATTGATGGAATGACTATAGAAGAGATGGATAATCATCTCAGACAAAACTGGCGGTTGACTAAGGAACTGATAAAACAGAGAAAATATAAGCCTCAACCAGTTCTTAGAGTTGAGATTCCTAAACCAAACGGAGGCATCCGTCAACTAGGAATTCCAACAGTTATGGATAGAATGATTCAACAGGCCATTGTTCAAGTCATTAGCCCTATTTGTGAACCTCATTTCTCAGATACGAGTTATGGCTTCAGACCAAATAGGTCATGTGAAAAAGCCATCATGAAGCTCTTAGAGTACTTAAATGACGGCTATGAGTGGATAGTGGATATAGACCTAGAGAAATTTTTCGATACGGTTCCTCAAGATAGATTGATGTCCTTAGTACATAATATTATCGAAGACGGAGATACGGAATCCTTGATTCGTAAGTATCTTCATTCAGGTGTTATTATTAATGGTCAGCGTCATAAAACGCTAGTTGGTACACCACAGGGAGGAAATTTATCTCCTCTCTTATCCAATATTATGCTTAATGAATTGGACAAGGAATTAGAAAAGAGGGGACTTCGATTTGTGCGCTACGCAGATGATTGTGTGATTACGGTCGGAAGCGAGGCAGCCGCTAAGCGTGTGATGTATTCAGTCAGTCGTTTTATTGAGAAACGGCTAGGTTTGAAAGTAAACATGACCAAGACTAAGATTACCAGACCAAGAGAGTTGAAATATCTAGGTTTTGGGTTCTGGAAATCATCAGATGGTTGGAAAAGTCGTCCACATCAAGATAGTGTTCGGAGATTTAAGCTTAAATTGAAGAAACTAACACAGAGGAAATGGAGTATAGACTTAACAAGACGTATTGAGCAACTGAATTTGTCTATTCGAGGATGGATAAACTATTTCTCATTGGGAAATATGAAAAGTATAGTAGCCAGCATAGATGAGCGCTT
>NZ_VMNC01000138.1:0-1891 GCF_013277505.1 Streptococcus sp. k-378
GGTCGACAAATCACAATTGGCAATCCAAAAATCTCTGGAAGAGCTTGAAACTTTGAAGAAATCTCTGATGCAGGAGTATTTTAGCTGATATTCTGCCATTGTAATTACGGTAATGATTTGTTATAATACAACAAAGGAGGAAATCAGATGGTAGTAAAAACAAGAAAACAAGGAAATTCAATCACCATTACGATTCCAAGTGAATTTAATATTCCAAGTGGTGTAAAATACGAAGCTAAATTGTTACCAAGTGGTGAGATTATCTTTACTCCTGAAGAATTGGATCAGCAGGTTTCTTATGTATCTGATGATGCCTTTGACTTAAATTTAGATAAAATATTTGACGAATACGACGATGTTTTCAAAGCTTTGGTGGAAAAATAACAATCTATCTAACAGAAAAGCAAATTGAAAAAATAAATGCTTTAGCAATTCAACGGTATTCTCCAAATGAGAAAATTCAAACAGTTAGTCCTTCTGCCTTAAATATGATTGTGAACTTACCAGAACAATTTGTCTTTGGGAAGCCTCTTTATCCAACAATTTTTGATAAAGCAACGATACTATTTGTCCAATTGATAAAGAAGCATGTTTTTGCTAATGCTAATAAAAGAACTGCTTTCTTCGTTTTGGTCAAATTTTTACAATTAAATAGCTATCATTTTTCTGTAACGGTAGAAGAAGCAGTAAAAATGTGTGTGACCATCGCAGTAGAATCTTTAACTGATGAAAAAATGACAAGCTACTCCAAATGGGTTTCTGAACATTCTGTTAGGGAAAAGGTCAAAAAGTAACCTAGTATGCTGGATTTGAATGAGCACAAGAAAATAAATGAACAGACAATATTAGAATTCTGTAATGCAGAAACTGATATTGTCTCTTTTTATTGATGAATAAGAAAGTGAGAAATTATGGAATCAAAAGTTACAATTATCATGCAAGAAATGTTACCTCTTTTAAATAATGAACAATTACTAGCATTGAGAGAGAGTTTAGAACATCATCTAGTAGACGGAAAAAAGCAGCAGAAGTATTCGAATAATAACCTGTTGAAACTCTTTATTACCGCCAAACAGGTAGAGGGCTGTAGCTCAAAAACAATTCGTTATTACCAGAGGACGATTGAAAACTTGTTTAATGGTATTAAGGAGTCTGTGACACAACTCACAACAGATGATTTAAGGAGTTATTTAGCAAATTACCAGTCTGAAAAGGATTGTAGTAAGGCAAATTTAGACAATATTAGGCGTATATTGTCTTCTTTTTTTGCTTGGCTTGAGCAAGAGGAATATATCATTAAAAATCCCATTCGACGGATAAAGAAAATTAAGACTGAGCAAAATGTGAAGGAAACTTATACAGATGAACATTTGGAAATTATGCGCGATAACTGTGAAAATTTGAGAGATTTGGCAATAATAGACCTACTAGCATCGACAGGTATGCGTGTAGGGGAGCTTGTACAGTTGAATCGTTCAGATATTGATTTTGAAAACAGAGAGTGTGTTGTCTTTGGTAAAGGAAAGAAGGAGAGACCAGTATATTTTGACGCTCGTACGAAAATTCATTTAAGAAACTATCTTAACGACAGAAAAGATAGTCACCCTGCTCTTTTTGTAACGTTAGTTGGAAAAGTCCAGAGGCTTGGAATTGCTGGTGTAGAGATTCGCTTAAGAAAGTTAGGAGACAAACTCGGTATACAAAAGGTTCACCCACATAAGTTCAGAAGAACTTTAGCGACTAAGGCAATTGATAAAGGTATGCCTATCGAGCAAGTCCAAAAACTGCTAGGTCATAGCAAGATTGACACAACCCTGGCCTATGCCATGGTCAATCAAAATAATGTCAAGCATTCACACCAAAAATTCATCTCTTAAAAGCAAATCCCGAT
>NZ_VMNC01000139.1:0-2523 GCF_013277505.1 Streptococcus sp. k-378
ATTTTCGAAGAGTATTACCATCATAACATCCATAAAAACAAGCTTTCTCTAAAAGAAAATGAGCGTAGCAATGACCAATACAAGATCTCGGAAAATATGACCATAAAAGGAAACTTCCTTCTTGACCGAATTTGGGACAAGATAGGCTGCAAAAAACAAACCCAGTCCAATATACATCAGAAGAGAGACAATGGTCATTGGATTTCTTAAAAAGAGAAGTGTTGCTAAAATAGTCACCAACACTGTCTTTTTTCTGTCTAGCATAGCAAGAAAATCGCGCATGTATTTTTTCAAGGGTAAAAAAATCAGCAAATCTAGCCCAAATAGAAAGAAAAAGGATGGCAATAAAAAGTCAACTAATTCTTGCTGCAGCGTATTTTTAATGAACAAGTTATCTGACAAGACAAGGACAGCTCCTAATAAATTAATTAAGAGTAACATACTGTAAAAAAGCTTCACTGACTTCTTACTGGCTAGGACACTATGGACTTCTTGCTTACGGGTATAAAGATAATTTACTCCAGCACAGATTCCTGAAACGAAGACCATACTTCCGATGAAAAAAGCTGTACTTTGTTTAAAGGACAAGATGCATTCCTTCCATAGAAAACAGCTACTCAAACTGATTTGAATTAAAGCTAACAAAAATAAGATTCTCATTGTTTTCATCTTTTCTCTCCCTTCCTACCAATCATTATACTAGGAGAAAAGAGAGAACTGTTTTCAATCTTCTCAAATGTCTCTTTTAGACGCTAAACAAACATGAGAGACTACTACTCAATGAAAATCANNGTTTTGAGGTTGCAGATAGAGCTGACGTGGTTTGAAAAGATTTTCGAAGAGTATAAAGTCGCAACAACTGTGTCAATTGCACCAATTTAGTAAGAAAGTATAAAAAAAGAACACCCCGAAAGGTGCTCTGTATAAGTATAGTAATTCTTTCGAATTAACGTTTACTAAATTGTGATGCTTTACGAGCTTTCTTAAGACCTGGTTTCTTACGTTCAACTTTACGTGAGTCACGTGTAAGAAGTCCTGCACGTTTCAATGAATCGCGGAAGTCTGGGTCTACTTGAAGAAGGGCACGAGCGATACCGTGACGGATAGCTCCTGATTGACCAGCGTATCCACCACCTACAACATTAACGAAAACGTCGTATGAACCTACAGTTGAAGTAACTGCGAATGGTTGGTTGATGACAAGACGAAGGTCAGCGTGTAGGATGTACTCTTCAACATCTTTTTTGTTAACAGTGATTTTACCAGTTCCTGGAACAAGGCGAACGCGTGCAACAGCGTTTTTACGACGTCCAGTACCTGCATATTGTGCTTGTGACATACTTTATTTGTTCCTTTCCTTAGATAAGTCCTGAAATGTCAAGAACTTCTGGTTGTTGTGCAGCATGAGTGTGCTCAGCTCCAACAAATACTTTCAACTTCATACCTTGAGCGCGTCCAAGTGTATTGTGTGGAAGCATACCTTTAACTGATTTCTCGATCAAACGTACTGCATTTTTAGAACGAAGTTCACCTGCAGAGATTTGTTTCAATCCACCTGGGTGGTTTGAGTGAGTGTAGTAGATTTTATCAGTTGCTTTTTTACCAGTTAATTTAACTTTTTCAGCATTGATAACAATCACAAAGTCACCTGTATCAGTGTGTGGTGTAAATGTTGGTTTGTTTTTTCCGCGAAGTACGCTAGCAACTACTGCAGAAAGACGTCCAAGTGGTACATCAGTTGCGTCAACTACGTACCATTTACGTTCAACTTGGCCTGGTTTAGCCATAAATGTTGTTTTGTTCATGATTTCTCCTATATATAGTTCGATTTTTGTTTACGGTGATGGGTGTTCCTTCCCATCGAAAAGTATTTGGAAGGTTCCGGGGCCTTTCAAATGGGGTAAACAATACCGCTTACTATCATACCAAATTTCACCCCTAAAAGTCAATAGATATGAAAAATATTTTTCGGTAACTTCTCAAAGTAACTGAAAGTTATATAATCAAGTTAATTTGGGAATTTACCTATTAACTTCGGGAGATTTTTGGGATTTTTTCCTTATTTTTCCCTGTAGCTAAAATCCTTTTCAAAAAATTACCTTTTCTTGATTTTTAATCCTATTTGTTGTATGATAAGGGAAAAGAAAGGGGGCAAAAATATGGCTTTTACCAATACCCAAATGCGATCGGCTAGTTTTGGCATTGTTACCAGCTTGCCTGATGATGTCATTGACTCTTTTTGGTATATTATTGACCACTTCTTAAAAAATGTCTTTGAATTGGAAGAAGAACTCGAGTTTCAATTGCTCAATAACCAAGGAAAAATTACCTTCCACTTCTCAAGTCAACACCTCCCTACAGCCATTGATTTTGATTTTAACCATCCCTTTGACCCTCTTTATCCGCCAAGAGTACTGGTTTTAGACATGGACGGTAGAGAAACTATCCTCCTCCCAGAAGAAAATGACCTATTTTAATACTCAATGAAAATCAAAGAGTAAACTAGGAAGCTAGCCGCAGGTT
>NZ_VMNC01000014.1:0-11836 GCF_013277505.1 Streptococcus sp. k-378
TGCTTTGAGCAACCTGTGGCTAGCTTCCTAGTTTACTCTTTGATTTTCATTGAGTATAAGAAGTCCTTTTCCTTAAAGGAAGAGGCTTTTTACTTGCTTTTCTGCTGCTTCCTCATTTGTCCTAAAGCCTTTTTTGTGTTAAAATGAATGGTATGAAAGCTAAAAAAATGTGGATGGCAGGTCTGGCTCTGCTTGGTATTGGGAGCCTTGCCCTTGCTACGAAAAAAGTTGCAGATGACCGTAAGCTCATGAAGACTCAGGAAGAGTTGACAGCGATTGTGCGAGACCATTTTTCAGACATGGGGGAAATTGCGACTCTCTATGTTCAAGTCTATGAAAGCAGTCTAGAGAGCTTGGTTGGTGGCGTCATTTTTGAGGATGGCCGTCATTATACCTTTGTCTATGAAAATGAAGACCTAGTCTATGAGGAGGAAGTTTTATGATACAACCAGCAAGTTTAGAAGAATTGGCATCTTTAGTAGAAAAAGATGGCAAGAAGGTTTTCCTTTTTGTGGCGGACTGGTGTGGCGATTGCCGTTATATTTATCCTGCCTTGCCAGAAATTGAGGAGACCAATCCAGAGTTCACCTTTATTCGAGTGGACCGAGACCAGTATATGGATTTGGCCAAACTTTGGGATGTTTACGGGATTCCTAGCCTTGTTGTTCTAGAAAAAGACAAGGAAATTGGTCGTTTTGTTAATCGCGACCGTAAAAGTAAGGAGCAAATTAACGATTTTTTAGCAGGATTGAAATAGGAGAAAATAGAAACAATGATTTTTACATATAACAAAGAACATATCGGTGATGTCCTTATGGTCATCGTGAAAAATAGCGGAGATGCCAAACTGGATGTGGAGCGCAAAGGCAAGGTAGCTCGTGTTTTTCTCAAAGATAATGGGGAAACAGTAGCTTGGAATATTTTTGAAGTTTCAAGTTTATTTGAAATTGCAGAGCACGGTCAAGTCTTTTTATCAGATGAACAGGTCGCTCGTTTGAACCAAGAATTACAAACGGAAGGTTTTGCAGAGGAAATTGTTAATGACAAGGAACCTAAGTTTGTTGTTGGTGAAATTGTCGAGATGGTAGCTCATCCAGATAGTGACCACCTTAACATCTGCCAAGTTGCAGTCGCAAGTGACAAGACAGTGCAAATCGTTGCAGGAGCTCCCAATGCGCGTGTCGGGTTGAAAACCATTGTAGCTCTTCCAGGAGCTATGATGCCCAAAGGCAATCTTATTTTCCCAGGTGAGCTTCGTGGCGAAAAGAGTTTTGGAATGATGTGCAGTCCTCGTGAATTGCATCTGCCAAATGCTCCGCAAAAACGTGGTGTTATCGAATTATCAGAAGACCAAGTTGTCGGAACTCCATTTGATCCAGCTAAACACTGGACTGCCTAAGAAGTAGTTAGTATCTGATAGACCAGCTAGAAGGAAATAAGATGGCAAAAAATGTTGTGATTACAGGAGCGACATCAGGTATTGGTGAAGCAATTGCGCGTGCTTATCTGGAGCAGGGTGAGAATGTTGTTCTAACCGGACGACGGACAGACAGACTAGAATCCCTTAAGTCGGAGTTTGCAGAAGTCTTTCCAAATCAAACCGTCTGGACCTTTCCACTAGATGTCACGGATATGACTATGGTGAAGACTGTCTGCTCCGATATTTTAGAAACGATAGGGAAGATTGACATCTTGGTTAATAACGCCGGTCTGGCTCTAGGTTTAGCACCTTATCAGGACTATGAAGAGCTGGATATGTTAACTATGTTGGATACCAATGTCAAAGGTTTGATGGCAGTCACTCGCTGTTTTTTGCCAGCAATGGTAAAAGCCAATCAAGGACATATCATCAACATGGGCTCAACCGCAGGAATCTACGCCTATGCTGGTGCCGCTGTTTACTCAGCTACCAAGGCAGCGGTTAAGACCTTTTCAGATGGTCTGCGAATTGATACCATCGCAACGGATATCAAGGTGACGACTATTCAACCGGGAATCGTCGAAACAGATTTTTCGACGGTACGTTTTCACGGTGATAAAGAACGAGCTGCGTCCGTCTATCAGGGAATCGAAGCCTTGCAAGCTCAGGATATTGCAGACACAGTAGTCTATGTGACCAGTCAACCTCGTCGTGTGCAGATTACAGATATGACCATTATGGCCAATCAACAGGCGACAGGTTTCATGGTTCATAAAAACTAAAAAATTTTCTCGAAAAGTTACAAATTTCTGTAACTTTTTTGATTTCCTACGAATAGATAAGTAGGAGGAAGAAAATATGTATAATAAAGTTATCTTAATCGGACGCTTGACGTCCACACCAGAATTGCACAAAACCAATAATGACAAGTCAGTAGCTCGTGCAACTATCGCTGTGAACCGTCGATATAAAGACCAAAATGGCGAACGTGAAGCTGATTTTGTCAATATGGTCCTATGGGGCAGACTAGCAGAAAGCTTGGCCAGCTATGCAACTAAAGGTAGTCTCATTTCCGTTGATGGGGAATTGCGTACCCGTCGTTTTGAGAAAAATGGTCAAATGAATTATGTGACCGAAGTCCTCGTCACAGGATTCCAACTCTTGGAAAGTCGTGCTCAACGTGCCATGCGTGAAAATAACGCAGGCCAAGACTTGGCAGACCTAGTCTTGGAAGAGGAAGAATTGCCATTTTAAGCATTAAAAAGTCTGAGTTGGTCTCAGGCTTTTTATCTTGAGAAAGTCAGACTTTTTTCTTGACTATTTCTGACCAAGTGATACAATAGAATTATGAATTAGCACTCAAGTTCAAAGAGTGCTAATAATATCTATCTCATTATGGAGGAAATCAGATGTTGAAACCATTAGGGGACCGTGTGGTCTTAAAAATAGAAGAAAAAGAACAAACCGTTGGGGGCTTTGTCCTTGCAGGCTCAGCCCAAGAAAAAACCAAAACAGCTCAAGTTGTGGCTACTGGACAAGGTGTTCGTACCTTGAACGGTGACTTGGTTGCTCCAAGTGTTAAAACTGGAGATCGTGTCTTAGTTGAAGCCCACGCAGGTCTTGATGTCAAAGATGGAGATGAAAAGTACATCATCGTAGGCGAAGCTAACATTTTGGCAATCATTGAGGAATAGAAGGAGAAAGTAAGTATGTCAAAAGAAATTAAATTTTCATCAGATGCCCGTTCAGCCATGGTTCGTGGTGTCGATATCCTTGCAGACACTGTTAAAGTAACCTTGGGACCAAAAGGTCGCAATGTCGTTCTTGAAAAGTCATTCGGTTCACCCTTGATTACCAATGACGGTGTGACCATTGCCAAAGAAATCGAATTGGAAGACCATTTTGAAAATATGGGTGCTAAGTTAGTATCAGAAGTAGCTTCTAAAACCAATGATATCGCAGGTGACGGAACTACGACTGCAACAGTCTTGACCCAAGCTATCGTCCGTGAAGGAATCAAAAACGTCACAGCAGGTGCAAATCCAATCGGTATTCGTCGTGGGATTGAAACAGCAGTTGCCGCAGCAGTTGAAGCTTTGAAAAACAACGCCATCCCTGTTGCCAATAAAGAAGCTATCGCTCAAGTTGCAGCCGTATCTTCTCGTTCTGAAAAAGTTGGTGAGTACATCTCTGAAGCAATGGAAAAAGTTGGCAAAGACGGTGTCATCACCATCGAAGAGTCACGTGGTATGGAAACAGAGCTTGAAGTCGTAGAAGGAATGCAGTTTGACCGTGGTTACCTTTCACAGTACATGGTGACAGATAGCGAAAAAATGGTGGCTGACCTTGAAAATCCGTACATTTTGATTACAGACAAGAAAATTTCCAATATCCAAGAAATCTTGCCACTTTTGGAAAGCATTCTCCAAAGCAATCGTCCACTCTTGATTATTGCGGATGATGTGGATGGCGAGGCTCTTCCAACTCTTGTTTTGAACAAGATTCGTGGAACCTTCAACGTAGTAGCAGTCAAGGCACCTGGTTTTGGTGACCGTCGCAAAGCCATGCTTGAAGATATCGCCATCTTAACAGGCGGAACAGTTATCACAGAAGACCTTGGTCTTGAGTTGAAAGATGCGACAATTGAAGCTCTTGGTCAAGCAGCGAGAGTGACCGTGGACAAAGATAGCACGGTTATTGTAGAAGGTGCAGGAAATCCTGAAGCGATTTCTCACCGTGTTGCGGTTATCAAGTCTCAAATCGAAACTACAACTTCTGAATTTGACCGTGAAAAATTGCAAGAACGCTTGGCCAAATTGTCAGGTGGTGTAGCGGTTATTAAGGTCGGAGCCGCAACTGAAACTGAGTTGAAAGAAATGAAACTCCGCATTGAAGATGCCCTCAACGCTACTCGTGCAGCTGTTGAAGAAGGAATCGTTGCAGGTGGTGGAACAGCCCTTGTAAATGTTATCCCAGCCGTGGCTGATTTGGAATTGACAGGAGACGAAGCAACAGGACGCAATATTGTTCTCCGTGCTTTGGAAGAACCTGTTCGTCAAATCGCCCACAATGCAGGATTTGAAGGTTCAATCGTTATCGATCGTTTGAAAAATGCTGAAGTTGGTACAGGCTTCAACGCAGCAACTGGCGAGTGGGTCAACATGATTGAAGAGGGAATCATCGACCCAGTTAAAGTGAGCCGTTCAGCTCTTCAAAATGCAGCATCTGTAGCCAGCTTGATTTTGACTACGGAAGCAGTTGTAGCCAATAAACCAGAACCAGTAGCTCCGGCTCCGACAATGGATCCAAGCATGATGGGCGGCATGATGTAAGCTTTCTATAGAAAACAACTTATAAAAAACACAAAAGGAGGGAATGCCTACCCCTCCTTTTTATGCTATTCACTTCTAAATTGATTTGAGCTCTCCTAATTTATATGATAAAATAAGACTAGAAAAAGGAGAATAACATGATCGATGTAGAAGAAATTCTGAGCAAGATGAACCCCAATCAGAAGATTAATTATGACCGTGTCATGCAGAAGATGGTACAAGTATGAGAGAAAAATGAGCATCGGCCAACCATTCTCATGCATGTTTGCTGCGCCCCTTGCAGTACCTATACCCTAGAATATTTGACCAAGTATGCAGATGTGACCATCTATTTTGCTAATTCTAATATCCATCCCAAGGCAGAATACCATAAGCGGGCTTACGTCACCCAAAAATTTGTCAGTGATTTCAATGAGAGGACAGGAGATGTGGTTCAGTACCTAGAGGCTCCCTATGAACCAAATGAATAACGTAAGTTAGTCAGAGGACTGGAAGAAGAGCCTGAAGGTGGCGACCGTTGCAAGGTTTGTTTTGACTACCGACTGGATAAAACAGCGCAAGTGGCTATGGACTTGGGCTTTGACTACTTTGGTTCAGCCTTGACCATCAGTCCTCATAAGAATTCTCAAACCATCAATAGCATCGGAATCGATGTGCAAAAAATTTACACGACCCACTATCTTCCCAACGATTTCAAGAAAAATCAAGGCTACAAACGTTCAGTAGAGATGTGTGAGGAGTATGATATCTATCGTCAATATTATTGTGGCTGCGTCTATGCAGCCCAAGCCCAGAATATTGACCTGGTTCAAGTTAAGAAGGACGCCACAGCATGCTTGTTGGATAAGGATGTTGAGAAAGACTATTCTCATATCAAATTTATAGTAGATTGAAACTAGAATAGTACACCTTTACTTCTAAAACATTGTTAGAAATCGATTTGACTGTCCTTATTTCATTTTACTATACTATTACGAAATTAGATATATAAATGAAAACTTGCCTCAAGGTAGGTTTTTTTGCTAGTAGAAAAGCGATAGACAGAAATTGTTGGACTCTTAAAAAAATGAAGTTTTGCTCAAAAGAGCTTCTTAAATTAAAACGAGCAATTATCAGTTCAAATCTGTTTCAAAAGAAGAACGGATAAATTAATCGATGCTTTGTTTTTGAGTTAGGAAGTTAAGCATGCCAAACTGAGTCGTAGGAATAAATTTCTTTATAGAAATGTGTTACAACTCTGCTATAACGGAATATTCCTTTTTTGCATTTATACAACTTATTTAACACTATCTTTATTCTTGTGATATAATGTCAAATTATAGAGTGGAGGTCGTTTAAAATGATTGATAAAGTAATTGAACAATATAAAAGTCATGATAATCTTGATATTCGAGTAGAATTGCATAAGAAGTATTCAAAAAATAAATTGGGATTTAATAATTGGATATTTTCTAACTACCAAATCACTGATGAAGTAAAGGTTCTAGAATTAGGATGTGGTACAGGAGAACTGTGGAAAAGCAATAGTGATTCTATAGATAAAATGAAGCAGTTGATTGTTACAGATTTTTCTAAAGATATGGTAAAATCAACGAAGTCAGTGATTGGAAATAGAGACAATGTCAACTATGAGATAATGGATATTCAAAAGATTTCTTTTGAGAATGAAACGTTTGATATTGTTATTGCTAATATGCTTCTACATCATGTGAATGATATTCCTAGAGCGCTATCTGAGGTGAATAGAGTCTTAAAAACAGGAGGTGTTTTTTACTGTGCTACATTTGGTGAAAATGGAGTTGTAGATTATTTGGCAAGTTTATTTAAAGATGAGGTTAATCAAGATTTAGAAAATAGAACGTTTACTTTACAAAATGGTAAAAGGTACCTGAGTAGGTATTTTAACTCTGTCGATACATTACTCTATGATGATGAGTTACAGGTAACTAGTATAGATGACCTAGTTAAATACATCCAATCGTTTAAAGGAATTTCAGAAATAGGTTCACTAGAAGAGGAAATAATACGTAAAAGATTGGAAAGTGAGTTTAATAATGGTATGTTGATCATTCCTAAAGAATATGGTATGTTTATCGCTCGAAAAGAAAGTTAAGGGAATGAAAGTGTGAAAAATTACGGAGAAGCTTTTCGATATTTTAGAAAATTAAACGGATATTCTTTAGAGTATGCTGCAGCTGATTCTATATCAAAATCTCAACTTTCTAGATTTGAAAGGGGAGAAAATGAAATTTCTCTTTCAACGTTTTTTGAATTATTATCAAATATCAATGTTTCGATAGAGAATTTTTGTAATTACCTAGAACATTATAAAAGATCGGAGCTTGATGATTTTTTGGTTAATTTATCTCCGAATTTTTATAGTTTGAATACTAAAGGATTGGAGGAAATAAAAAATGAGCAACAAAAACTTTTTGAGAAGAGTGGGGAAAAAACTTATAAAATAAATACAATTATGGTCCAGGGATTATTAAATCAGATAGATTGTAATCATGTAGTTAGTAGAGATGATCTAAATTTAGTATATGACTATTTATTCCAAAAGGAACGATGGGAGTCCTATGAGATAACGCTGATTGGTAATTTATATCATCTTTTTGAAATAGATTATATTTACATGGTCGGAAAAGAAATACTAGAGCGTACACATTATTACGAAAAAATCGGTAAGAATAGAAATTTAGTTGTGTCAGCTTGTTTAAATTTTTGGTTCTGTTGCCTTGAAAATTCACATCTAATATATGCAGACTACTTTGAAATGAAATTAAAAAAATTATTAAAAGATGACACAAAAGTTTTTGAAAAATCTACATTCAAATTTGTAAAAGGATATAAAATATATCTGACTGAATCTAAAGAATCTGGAATTAAACAAATGAACGATGTCATAAAATATTTTGAGTTTATTGAATCTAAAAGTATTGCTTTATATTTTCAAAAACGATTAAATGAGCTGGTAGATTAAATACCATTTTCTCTGTCGAGATATTGTTTTTAAAATGTTGTACCAAGTGATTGATGCTATGTGGAAATAAAAAAATACGAAGTTGACCTGTATTTTTTATACTAATCATCTTCGTATTTTTTGTATTAAACGATATAAGTTTGTTGTAAACTTACAAGGAACAGAGACATTAAAAAATAACAGTATATCTATTTGTTTTATATATTTTACGAATTCTGCATAAATCTCTTTCTAGTAAGGTGTTGTAACTCTGCTATAATGGATTTATTCCTTTTTGTTTTTACACAATTTATTTTATACTACCAAAAAAACAAGGTCAGGATTTTGTTCCTGACCTTTGACAACTTTACCGATTCTTTAGTTCTACATAGCGCTTGTACCAAATGTTTACATAGGCTTCTGAGAAAGGACCACGTCCATTGTTAATCCAATCAACAAGAATTTTGACATGTTCTTTTAAAATATAGTCCAAATCATCAGAATAATTCATTTTGCGTTTGTGACGCTCGTACTCTTCAACGTCCAAGAGACGTTTTTCCCCATCTGTAAAAATTTTAACATCCAAATCGTAATCAATATACTTCAGTGCTTCTTCATCCAGATAGTAGGGGCTAGCCATATTGCAATAGTAAGAAGTTCCATTATCACGAATCATGGCAATGATATTAAACCAATATTTCTTGTGAAAGTAAACAATAGCCGGTTCTCGAGTGACCCAACGACGACCATCACTTTCGGTAACAAGTGTATGATCGTTGACACCAATAATGGCGTTTTCTGTTGTTTTTAGTACCATGGTGTCCCGCCAAGTTCGGTGGAGACTCCCATCATGCTTATAACTTTGAATTGTAATAAAGTCGCCTTCTTTTGGAAGCTTCATAACTAACCAACTTTCTACAATTTATAAGTTTATCATTTACTATTGTACCATAAAATTACCTAAAATCTGTGAATTTCACTTGGAAATATTAAAGATATTCTCTAAGAGCGCTTGCTATATCCGAAAAATCGTAGCCCTTTCGTGCTAAAACTTGAGTTAAACGCTGCTTTAGTTCGTATCCGTCATACTTTCGGGCATACTTAGTATATTGCTTATCAAGTTCCTTGAAGATGAGTTCCTGAGTCGTTTCTTGGTCAACTTGACTATCCAATTCGTCAAAGGCAATTTTAGCATCAAAATAAGAGAAGCCCTTGTTAGTCAAGTTCTGGATAATCTTATCTTGCAGGGCACGAGCTGGAAGTTTTCCCTCATATTTTTTCAATAGTTTATTGGCTACACGTTGAGCAACTTCCGAAAAATCAAAATCATTCAAGATTTCTTCTATAGTAGATTTTGAAATTCCTTTTTGTGCTAATTTCTGAGTCAGTACATAAGGTCCCTTGTCTCCTGAAACTTGATTGGCATTGATGATAGCATAAGCGTACTGACCATCATTAATCCACTTATCTTCTTTAAGATTAGCAATAACTTGAGAAACGATGTTTTTATCAATATCGTATTTTTTCAGATATTCTCTGACTTCTTTTTCAGTGCGTGCTTTAAAGGATAAGTGGTAGAGGGCCAGATTCTTACCATAAGAAAATTGAGCAAAGTCCTGAATCTCCTTCAATTCCTCTTCGTTTATCACCTTATCTCTCGATAACATAAAACGAACAATTGTGTCTTCAGTGATATAAGAGGTTTGCTGTCCATCTAGTTCCATCAAGTAGAGACGTTTTTTCTTTTCAAGTTTTGTGATTTTCATAATTTCCTTTCATCTAAATGCTTCGAAAGCTGCAACAAGTCGTAGTTTATCCATATTTACATATTCTCTACCGTAATAGTCGAGAAATAATTCAGCATACGTAGCATCTTGTAGGTTGTAATGAAGGGACCAAATTGCCCAAAAGAGGTCGATATGTCGGTCACTAAAACCAGCCAATCCCAAGTCAATAAAGCAAGAAAAATGCGAGGCATCCTTCAAGATGAAATTTGGCAGGCAGGCATCTCCATGAATAAAAGCATCAGCTTTGAGAAGGTGACCTTTCTCTTGTATCAGTTGGTAAGCTTCTTCACGACTGTGAATATGAAATTGAGGCAGAAGAGTATTGTTATAAAAAGTCCCCTCCTGATAGTTTTTTAAGGCTTCTTCTTTATAACGCTTCAGATGATTTTCCGACGGAAAAGATTGTGGTTTAAGACTGTGAAGTTTGTTTAATGCTTGTGCCAGGGTTTGACAGAGTTTTTCGGGTTGATTTAAAAAATCGAGAGCGTTTCTGCCAATGGCTTCTTTGGTCAGAAGGAAGTCCTTTTTTGCTGATAAATAGGTAATCACTGGGTTTCCCAATCCTTCAGTTTCGAACCAAGTTGCAATCTTAGCTTCTTGAGCTAATCTACCTTTTTGATCTATTTTTAAATAGTAACCTGAATCTATATATAGGACAGTTGCACTTGAATGAGAAGAACTATCAGAGAGATTAGCTCCCTTGATATAGCTTCGTAATTGTTCAGGGAAATCTAGTATACTAAAGCGAGGTGTTTTTGAATTCATGCTTTTATTGTAACATATTCTTAAATATCTTAGAAACTCCATGGTATAATAGACCTATGAATCTAAAAATAAAACAAAAAATACCATTAAAAATCAAGCGTATGGGAATTAATGGTGAGGGAATTGGCTTTTATCAAAAAACATTAGTCTTTGTACCTGGAGCTCTCAAAGGAGAAGATATCTACTGTCAGATTACTTCTATTAAACGCAACTTTGTTGAAGCGAAATTATTAAAGGTCAACAAGAAGTCTAAATTCCGCGTTGTGCCAGCTTGTACTATTTATAATGAGTGCGGAGGCTGCCAAATCATGCACCTGCATTATGATAAGCAGCTGGAGTTCAAGACGGACTTGCTTCATCAAGCGCTGAAAAAATTTGCTCCTGCAGGATATGAAAACTATGAAATTCGTCCAACTATTGGAATGCAGGAACCAAAATATTACCGAGCTAAGTTACAATTTCAGACTCGAAAATTTAAGAATCAGGTCAAGGCGGGCTTATATGCACAAAACTCTCACTATTTAGTAGAGTTGAAAGACTGCCTGGTACAAGACAGGGAAACCCAAGTGATTGCTAATCGTCTAGCGGAATTACTTACTTATCACCAGATTCCAATCACAGATGAGAGAAAAGTTCTAGGTGTTAGGACTATTATGGTCCGACGAGCAAGAAAGACTGGACAGGTTCAGATTATTATTGTTACAAATCGTCAGCTTAATTTAACCCAACTAGTAAAAGATTTAGTTAAAGATTTCCCAGAAGTTGTGACAGTAGCTGTGAATACAAATACAGCTAAAACCAGTGAGATTTATGGTGAAAAGACAGAGATTATCTGGGGACAAGAGAGTATTCAAGAAGGTGTACTCGATTATGAATTTTCACTATCTCCTCGAGCTTTCTATCAACTAAATCCTGAACAAACAGAAGTTCTTTATAACGAGGCGGTAAAAGCCTTGGATGTTAATAAAGAAGACCATTTGATTGACGCTTATTGTGGAGTTGGAACAATTGGATTTGCCTTTGCAAAGAAAGTTAAAACACTCAGAGGTATGGATATTATTCCAGAAGCTATTGAAGATGCCAAGCGAAATGCTAAAAGAATGGGATTTGACAACACACATTACGAAGCAGGAACAGCGGAAGATATTATTCCTCGTTGGTACAAGGAAGGCTACCGAGCAGATGCTCTGATTGTGGACCCACCACGTACAGGTCTGGATGATAAGTTATTAGATACTATTCTTACCTATGTACCAGAAAAAATGGTTTATATTTCTTGTAATGTTTCGACTTTGGCAAGGGATTTGGTACGCTTAGTAGAAGTCTATGATCTTCATTATATCCAGTCGGTCGATATGTTCCCACATACAGCTCGAACGGAAGCAGTTGTAAAATTAATTAAAAAATTTTAAAAAAGTAGTGTCAATCGAAAGTGATGATGCCCCAAAAAATGGTGAGATTGAGGGCAATTATTTTGCTTTCATTTGACACGAGGAACCCTTGAAGCTGTTTTTTCAGCTAAACCAAGGCTAGTCTTAGCCTTGGCTCTCTAGCCTCACAGCTCCAAGCC
>NZ_VMNC01000140.1:0-2116 GCF_013277505.1 Streptococcus sp. k-378
GTTTTGAGGTTGCAGATAGAGCTGACGTGGTTTGAAGAGATTTGCGAAGAGTATTAGGACCTAGTTTAGCTAGGAACCGACAGTATCTTATATAGAATAGGAGAAGGAGATGAGTTCAGGTAAAATTGCTCAGGTTATCGGTCCCGTTGTAGACGTCTTGTTTGCAGCAGGGGAAAAACTTCCTGAGATTAACAATGCACTTGTCGTCTACAAAAATGACGAAAGAAAAACAAAAATCGTCCTTGAAGTAGCCTTGGAGTTGGGAGATGGTATGGTCCGTACTATCGCCATGGAATCAACAGATGGGTTGACTCGTGGAATGGAAGTATTGGACACAGGTCGTCCAATCTCTGTGCCAGTAGGTAAAGAAACTTTGGGACGTGTCTTCAACGTTTTGGGAGATACCATTGACTTGGAAGCTCCTTTTACAGAAGACGCAGAGCGTCAGCCAATTCATAAAAAAGCTCCAACTTTTGATGAGTTGTCTACCTCTTCTGAAATCCTTGAAACAGGGATCAAGGTTATCGACCTTCTTGCCCCTTACCTTAAAGGTGGTAAAGTTGGACTGTTCGGTGGTGCCGGAGTTGGTAAAACCGTCTTAATCCAAGAATTGATTCACAACATTGCCCAAGAACACGGTGGTATTTCAGTATTTACTGGTGTTGGGGAACGTACTCGTGAGGGAAATGACCTTTACTGGGAAATGAAAGAATCAGGCGTTATCGAGAAAACAGCCATGGTATTTGGTCAGATGAATGAGCCACCAGGAGCACGTATGCGTGTTGCCCTTACTGGTTTGACAATCGCTGAATACTTCCGTGATGTAGAAGGCCAAGACGTGCTTCTCTTTATCGATAATATCTTCCGTTTCACTCAGGCTGGTTCAGAAGTATCTGCCCTTTTGGGTCGTATGCCATCAGCCGTTGGTTACCAACCAACCCTTGCTACAGAAATGGGTCAATTGCAAGAACGTATTACATCAACCAAGAAGGGTTCTGTAACCTCTATCCAGGCTATCTATGTGCCAGCGGATGACTATACTGACCCAGCGCCAGCAACAGCCTTCGCTCACTTGGATTCAACAACAAACTTGGAACGTAAGTTGGTACAATTGGGTATCTACCCAGCCGTTGACCCACTTGCTTCAAGTTCACGTGCCTTGGCACCTGAAATCGTTGGAGAAGAGCACTATGCAGTTGCTGCAGAAGTAAAACGTGTCCTCCAACGTTACCATGAGTTGCAAGATATCATTGCTATCCTCGGTATGGATGAGCTTTCTGATGAAGAAAAGACCTTGGTTGCACGTGCCCGTCGTATCCAGTTCTTCTTGTCACAAAACTTCAACGTTGCGGAGCAATTTACTGGTCAGCCTGGTTCATATGTTCCAGTTGCTGAAACGGTACGTGGATTTAAAGAAATCCTTGATGGTAAATACGACCACTTGCCAGAAGATGCCTTCCGTGGTGTAGGTTCTATCGAAGATGTGATTGCAAAAGCTGAAAAAATGGGATTTTAAGAGGTAATCTATGGCTCAGTTAACTGTCCAGATCGTGACACCAGATGGTCTCGTCTATGATCACCATGCCAGCTATGTATCGGTTCGAACTCTGGATGGTGAGATGGGGATCTTGCCACGACATGAAAATATGATTGCGGTTTTAGCAGTTGATGAAGTAAAGGTAAAACGTATTGATGACGAAGATCACGTGAACTGGATTGCAGTAAACGGTGGCGTTATTGAAATTGCCAATGATATGATTACAATCGTTGCTGACTCTGCAGAACGTGCTCGTGATATCGATATCAGTCGTGCAGAACGTGCCAAACTTCGTGCAGAACGTGCAATTGAAGAAGCACAAGACAAACACTTGATTGACCAAGAACGTCGTGCGAAGATTGCACTGCAACGTGCCATTAACCGTATTAATGTCGGAAATAGACTATAAGAAAAAATGAACTTGAAAATTCCAAGTTCATTTTTTTATGGTGTTTTATACTCAATAAAAATCAAAAAGCAAACATAGGAAGTTAGCCATAGGTTGCTCAAAACATAGTTTTGAGGTTGTGGATAGAACTGACGAAGTCAGCTCAAAACACAGTTTTGAGGTTGTGGATA
>NZ_VMNC01000141.1:0-709 GCF_013277505.1 Streptococcus sp. k-378
AACTTCCTTCTCACATGCGCCCAACATCCAACAAGTTCAGCTTCTTCCAGTTGACGATAAGCAGACCACATATCACAATGCACATAGCCAGAATAGTCTCCTAGGAATTCTTGTACTACTGAACCACTTCGACGCTGATCATGGTGGTAAAGCCTAATCCCTTGTTTCTCTGATTTTCCTGACAAAAAAGTCCAATAGTAGGTCAGATGGCTATCACTCTCTAGCACCCTATAAGAAGTTTCATCCGCATGAAGTAAGGGCTGAGTCAATAGTCTCTCTCGCAAGAGGTTATAGAGGGGCTCCAAATAGTATTGACTCGTCTTGATATGCCAATTAGAGATTTCCTTACGTGTGATTGGTAAACCCATCCTATCCCAATCTTCTTCTTGGCGATAATTGGGGACCTTCAGATTAAACTTCTGATGGATGGTGTGAGCGATTATAGAAGCTGAGCCAAGGCTATGCGCCAAAGGGGCTTTAGGGATAGGAGCTTTCACGATTTTATCACTCGGATTTTTCTCACTGCATGCTTGGCACTTATAAGCGTGTTGGGTATGATCTATTCGTTTTAATTGCGCAGGAATAAAGACTAATTCTTGGCCTTGAAGACTCGCTCCAATCTCTTTTAGATCTCCCTGACAGTCAGGGCAAATGCAGTCCTCTAAGCGATGATGAAGTTCTTCTGAATCAAATTGGGCAAGAAGAGCTT
>NZ_VMNC01000142.1:0-642 GCF_013277505.1 Streptococcus sp. k-378
ACATATCACAATGCACATATCCAGAATAATCTCCTAGGAATTCTTGTACTACTGAACCACTTCGACGCTGATCATGGTGGTACAGCGTGATTCCTTGCTTCTCAGCTTTCCCAGACAAAAAAGTCCAATAGTAGGTCAGATGGCTATCACTCTCTAGCACCCTATAAGAAGTTTCATCCGCATGAAGTAAGGGCTGAGTCAATAGTCTCTCTCGCAAGAGGTTATAGAGGGGCTCCAAATAGTATTGACTCGCCTTGATATGCCAATTAGAGATTTCCTTACGTGTGATTGGTAAACCCATCCTAGCCCAATCTTCTTCTTGGCGATAATTGGGGACCTTCAGATTAAACTTCTGATGGATGGTGTGAGCGATAATAGAAGCTGAGCCAAGGCTATGCGCCAAAGGGGCTTTAGGAATAGGAGCTTTCACAATTTTATCACTCGGATTTTTCTCACTGCATGCTTGGCATTTGTAAGAGTGTTGGATATGATCTATGCGTTTTAATTGCGCAGGAATAAAGACTAATTCTTGGCCTTGAAGACTCGCTCCAATCTCTTTTAGCTCTCCCTGACAGTCAGGGCAAATGCAATCCTCTAAGCGATGATGGAGTTCTTCTGAATCGAATTGGGCAAGAAGAGCTT
>NZ_VMNC01000143.1:0-528 GCF_013277505.1 Streptococcus sp. k-378
GCTAAGAAAGAAGCAGAAGCAGATGTTGCAGCAGCGAAGGAAGCAGCCAAAGCAGTATTAGCTAAAGGTGACAATGCGACAGCAGCTGAAGTTCAAGAAGCGCAAGAAAAAGTAACAGAAGCGCAAGGTAAGTTAGACAAAGCGAAAGAGCAGTTAGTCGACAAAGCAGACCAGATAGCTCTAACGCAAGCGAATAACGACTTAGCAAGCGAAGTAGCAAGTCAACCAACTACAGATGACAAGCCACAAAGCAAAGTTGACGCATATACTAAAGCAAAAGAAGCGGCGGATAAAGCAGTGGAAGCAGCGAAAAAAGTAATAGCGGACGACAATGCGACACCAGAAGCTGTACAAGCAGAGCTAGCGAAAGTAAACGCAGCCAAAGCAGCCTTGAAAGCGGCAGAAGATGCCGTAACAACCGCAGCGACAACTACAGCGAAAAATAAACTAACTGAGGATAAAGCGAAGTTAGATGAAGCTGTAAGTACAGAAGGTAAGACACCAGAAAGTATTCAAGCATACGAAGCC
>NZ_VMNC01000144.1:0-1077 GCF_013277505.1 Streptococcus sp. k-378
GCTCAAATCAGCTCTCTGACTTCAGAGGGCTTTTTTATTGAGGTTTTATCGGTCACAATTTTGGAGACTACAAAAACCTCAAATGGTATCAGCTAATTACACCATAAAGGTGCGCAGCTACTCGGCTTGAAAAGCCGAGTAGGTGTCTGCAAGCCCCCTCGGCGAGCCCACACTTTACGAAGTAAAGTATAGTATGTTTATACTTTACATGGAAGTAGTCACCGAATTCCAGTTAGAAATTACTTTGTAACTACGTTTTGAGGAGGAGTAAAATGCTTTCCTATGTTCGACATTACCCACTAGCGATAGCTAAATTAATGTGTCTGTGCTCTCCTAAAATCTGCTGATTTATTACTGACTAATACAGGAGGTTTTTTTATGGGACAGACAATCATATCTGCTGTTGGTGTTTATATTTCCACCAGTATCGATTATTTAATTATTTTAATTATTTTATTTGCACAGCTATCACAGAATAAACAGAAATGGCATATTTATGCGGGGCAATATCTAGGCACAGGCTTACTTGTAGGGGCGAGTTTAGTTGCTGCTTGCAATTGTTGGAGAAGATGCGGAAGAAGAAGAGGAAGAAATTATTGAAAGATTAGAACAAAGCAAGGCAAATCAACTGTTTTGGACAGTTACATTGCTGACAATTGCGTCTGGCGGAGATAATTTAGGTATCTATATACCTTATTTTGCTTCGTTAGATTGGTCACAGACCCTCGTGGCCTTGCTTGTGCTTGTAATCGGCATAATTATCTTTTGCGAGATTAGTCGGGTGTTATCCTCTATTCCGTTACTATTCGAGACAATTGAAAAATACGAGCGAATCATTGTGCCCTTAGTATTCATTCTACTTGGACTATACATCATGTATGAAAATGGCACGATAGAGACTTTTCTGATCGTGTAGATTTTTTTGTTTCACTAGGATTTTAGCCCGAGCTCAAATCAGCTCTCTGATTTTCAGAGGGCTTTTTCATTGAGTATAAATGGACAAATCTTAAAGTTACTCTATTGTAGAGTGGCTTTTGATTTGATTAGGAGATTCTTATAAATATAGTAAAATGAAAT
>NZ_VMNC01000145.1:0-508 GCF_013277505.1 Streptococcus sp. k-378
ATCGCTTCTACACCTTGTGTCTTAGCGGCTTCTACTTGTTCTTGAGCTGCTTGGGCTTCTTCTGGTGTTGCGGCTACATCTGGTTGAGCATCGATGGCCTTGTTCGCTTCAGCTGCTTTCGCTTGAGCTTCTTTCTTAGCTGCATCTTTTTCTTCAGCTGTTAGATCTTGACGGGCATCGATTTCTGCTTCTTTCTTAGCTAGTTCATCTGCCACTGCTTGTTTAGCAGCATCTTTGGCTACTGGAGTCACAGCACCAACTGCAGACTCACCGGCTTCTTTGGCTTTGGCTACTTCTGCATCACTTGTTGCGGCTGCTACTGCTGCCTTAGCCTTGTCTGCTTCTTCCTTAGCCTTGTCTTTAGCAGCTTTCTTCTCTGCATCTGTCAAGTCTGTACGCTCATCAATGGCTTGGTTCTTAGCAGCAAGAGCGTCATCAATGGCTTTGTCAGCGGCTGCTTTAGCAGTTGTTTCTGGATTCACAGCTTTAATCGCTTCTACACCTTGTG
>NZ_VMNC01000146.1:0-5081 GCF_013277505.1 Streptococcus sp. k-378
AAAAAACTTGTGTTATAATAAGAAAGATTAAAATGTGAAAAAAGGAGATTCCTAATGGGACGTAAATGGGCCAATATCGTAGCCAAGAAAACGGCTAAAGATGGAGCTAACTCTAAAGTATATGCAAAATTTGGTGTAGAAATCTATGTAGCAGCTAAAAAAGGTGATCCAGATCCAGAATCAAACTCAGCCTTGAAATTCGTTATCGACCGTGCTAAACAAGCCCAAGTGCCAAAACACGTTATCGATAAAGCGATTGATAAAGCAAAAGGAAATACAGATGAAACCTTTACAGAAGGACGTTACGAAGGTTTTGGACCAAATGGTTCTATGCTGATCGTGGATACTTTGACTTCAAATGTCAACCGTACAGCGGCTAATGTCCGTGCAGCCTTTGGTAAAAACGGAGGAAACATGGGTGCTTCTGGTTCAGTTTCTTACCTCTTTGACAACAAGGGAGTTATCGTATTTGCAGGTGAAGATGCCGATGCAGTCTTTGAGCAATTGCTAGAAGCAGATGTGGATGTGGATGATGTAGAAGCAGAAGAAGGTACAATCACAGTTTACACAGCTCCAACTGACCTTCATAAGGCTATCGTTGCCCTTCGTGAGTCAGGTGTCGAAGAATTCCAAGTGACTGAATTGGAAATGATTCCTCAGTCAGAAGTGGAATTGTCAGGCGATGACCTTGAAACCTTTGAAAAACTTTACAGCGTTCTTGAAGATGACGAAGACGTACAAAAAATCTACACAAACGTAGACGGGTTCTAATTTAACCTAGAGAACATAATCCTAAGTGAAAAAATCACTTGGGATTTTTTGAATCAAGAAAATAGTTCTCTAGGAAACTTTTTCTTGACATCTTTTCTGAAAATGATAAAATAGTTCTCATGAAAATTTATTTAGTTCCTAGGAGAACTAAATGTGATAGTTAGAAAGGAGTTAGTATGGATAAGCCGATGTTAGTCTTTAAGCGTTTTGGTCATCAGATTCATCTCATGGTGCAAAAGGAAGCCAAACGTTGTGGCATTGAATTTATGGGTGGGCCGCAAGGTCAGGTTGTACGTTTTTTGGATAATCGTGAGAAAAACCAAGACTTGGTCTTGATTAAAGATATCGAGCAGGAACTCAATATTACCAAGTCTGTTGCTAGTAATTTGGTCAAGCGTATGGTGCAAAATGGTTTGGTGGAATTGGAGGCGAGTCCTGTTGATAAGCGGGCTAAGTTTGTTCGTCTGACGGACAAAGCACGTTCTCAGATGCAAGAGGTTAAGGCTTTTTTTGAACGCATAGACAAGCAGTTGATGGAAGACATTGATGAAGATGAATTACTGATTTTTGAGAAAGTTCTCGGTCAACTACAGGTAAATATCAAGGGAATAGGAGGAGAGAATAAAGAAATTAGCCAAAAGAATTAGTAGAAAAGAATGGGGGATGATTTTACTAGTCATTCTCTTTACTTGCTTTTCGGTCTATCTAGAGTTGGAAGTGCCGACCTATATCTCGAAAATTACGGATTTGCTAGGTAGTCAAGGAACTAATTTAGATGAGTTGTGGCAGCCGGCAAGCATGATGATGGGAATGCCCTTTCTTGCCTTCTTGTCTTCTTGTCCGTAGTTGCAGTTGGATTTTTTGCATCCCGAGTGGCGGCTTCTTATATTAGTAGGCTGAGAAGTGATATTTTTAACCGAGTTTTGGATTACTCGCAGACAAAGATTAAGAAATTTTCAATTCCTAGCCTCTTGACGCGTACTACCAATGACATTACTCAAGTTCAAATGTTGATTACTATGGGCTTGCAAGTGGTAACGCGTGATCCAATTATGGCTATCTGGGCTATTGGGAAGATTTTAGGTCATTCAGAATACTGACTTTGGGCCGTACTTGTGGCAGTGATTGTCAACGTCCTGATGACGACCGTTTTGATGACGCTAGCCTTTCCAAAACAGTCCTTGATTCAGGGGCTGACAGATAAACTGAACAGTATCACTCGTGAGAGTTTAACAGGTATTCGTGTCGTTCGTGCCTACAATGCAGAGGATTATCAAAATGAAAAATTTGCTGCAGCAAATGATGAATTGACACGCTTGAATTTGTTTGTCAACCGCCTTATGGCTATTTTGAACCCTATCATGATGGGGATTTCAAGTGGTTTGAGTGTGGCGATTTACTGGATTGGGGCCTATGTGATTAACGACGCTGCTCCGATAGCGCGTCTGCCTCTCTTTAGTGACATGATTGTTTTCATGTCTTATGCCATGCAGGTTGTCATGGGCTTCCTTCTCATGGGAGCACTCTTCATCGTTCTTCCCCGAACTATGGTCTCTGCTAAGCGGATTAATCAGGTTTTAGATTTGCATTCGTCTATCCAAAATCCTGCTCAAGTGCAACAGGCTGATGAAAACCTCAAAGGTCAGGTCGAGTTTAAGGATGTGACCTTCCGCTATGCGGCAAATTCGGAGGCGGTTATTGAGAATGTTAGCTTTAGAGCAGATGTTGGTCAAACAGTGGCCTTTATTGGGTCAACAGGTTCTGGTAAATCAACTCTGGTCAATCTGATTCCACGTTTCTACGACGTATCAGCAGGAGAGATTCTTGTAGACGTTGTCAATGTTCAAGACTATGCCTTAGAAGATTTGCGCAACAAGGTTGGTTATATTCCACAAAAAGCTGTTCTCTTTTCAGGTGATGTCAAGGCTAATCTAGACTTTGGACGGAGTCAAGAAACACCGCTTAGTGAGCAGGCTATGTGGCAAGCTTTGAAATTGGCCCAGTCTAAGAACTTTATCGAAGACAAGGAAGCGGGCTTAGCGTCAGAAGTGGCTCAAGGAGGAACTAACTTCTCAGGTGGTCAAAGACAGCGTCTGGCCATTGCGCGTACCTTGGCTCGGAAGCCAGAAATCCTCATCTTTGATGACTCCTTCTCAGCCTTGGACTACAAGACAGATCGTGTCCTACGCCAAGAGCTAGCAGAGAAAACAAAATCTATGACCAAACTTATCGTCGCACAGCGTATTTCAACGATTATGGATGCAGATTTGATTTTGGTCTTGGATCAAGGAAAAGTCGTGGGAAAAGGCACCCACAAGGAACTTCTAGCTAATAACGAAGTTTACCAAGAAATTGCCTATTCACAACTATCGAAGGAGGAATTGGAACATGGAAAATAAGAAAATGTCTCTCTGGAAACAGAGTAAACCCTATCTTGCAGGCCTCCAGTTTGCCCTTCTGATAGCCTTTCTAGCAACAATCGTATCCAATATCATTACTGTATATGGTCCAACCCGCATCAAGGAAATGACTAATATTATTGCCAGTGGTCTGGAAACAAGTGTGGATGTCGCGGCGGTTGCAGCTATTGGTGGTTTTTTGGCCGTGATTTATGTGATTGGACTTCTATCAAATTATTTACAGGCCTTTCTGTTTACAACAGCTATTCAACGTTTTTCAGAGCGTTTAAGAACAGCCATTGCAGAGAAAATCAATCGCCTACCATTGAGATATTTTGATGGACATTCTCAAGGAGATACCTTGTCTCGTGTAACCAATGACGTTGACACTGCAGCCCAGTCCCTTAATCAAAGTCTGGGAACAGTTCTTTCATCTAGTTTATTGGTTTTAGCAGTCTTGGTAACCATGTTTGGGATGAACTGGATTTTAGCCTTGGTGACGGTTGTTTCAACCCTTATTGGTTTTGTTTTCGTATCCGTCTTTATGGGCAAATCCCAGGGCTTTTTTAAGAGTCAGCAACAAGATTTGGCAGCTGTCAATGGCTATGTGGAGGAAATGTACTCTGGACATAATGTGGTGACCAGTTACAATGCTATCGAGAATACGAAAGAAGAGTTTGCGAAATTAAACCATCGTCTGTATGACAGTATCTGGAAATCTCAATTTATTTCAGGGATTATGATGCCGATTATGATGTTTATTGGGAACTTTAGCTATGCCTTGGTGATTATCGTTGGTGCAGCCTTGGCTCTGAATGGGCAGATTAGTATCGGGATTATCGTTGCCTTTATGGCCTACGTTCGAATCTTTTCTCAGCCTCTTTCACAAATTGCCCAAGGGATTACTAGTCTTCAGCAGGCTAGCGCAGCCATGGGACGTGTCTTCGAATTCCTAGCTGAAGAGGAACTGGAAGACGAATCCCATAAAGAAAGACAATTGAGCGATATGAAAGGTCAAGTAGTCTTTGATCGAGTATCCTTTGGTTATACACCAGAGAGAACTATTATCCATGACTTTTCTGCGACCGCTCATGCAGGTCAAAAGGTTGCGATTGTCGGACCGACCGGAGCTGGTAAGACAACCATTGTCAATTTTTTGATGAAGTTCTATGAGATTGATAAGGGAAGTATCCGCATCGATGGCGTGGATACCAAGGAGATGAAGCGCTCGGAAGTACACGATGCCTTTTCAATGGTCTTGCAAGACACCTGGCTCTTTGAAGGTACTATCCGAGATAATCTCATCTATAACCAAAAGGGGATTAGTGATGAGCGCGTGATTGAAGCCAGCAAGGCTGTAGGGATTCACCACTTTATTATGACCCTACCAGATGGTTACGATACCGTCTTGGATGATACAGTGACCTTGTCTGTCGGACAAAAACAACTCTTGACCATTGCTCGTGCTTTGCTGAAAGATGCACCACTCCTAATCCTAGATGAGGCGACCTCTTCGGTTGATACACGGACGGAGGAATTGATTCAGAAAGCTATGGATCGTTTGATGGAAGGCAGAACTTCCTTTGTTATCGCCCACCGCTTGTCTACTATCCGAAATGCTGATCTTATTCTCGTTATGAAAGATGGCAATATCATCGAGCAAGGAAATCATGACGCGCTAATGTCGCAAGCTGGTTTCTACGCTGACCTCTATAACAGTCAGTTTACAGAATATGAAGTAGAAGAATAAATCGAAAGAAGGCTTGACGGCCTTCTTTTTCTGCACTATACTAGAAGACAAGTGCTTCCTTGCAAGCAAAATTTGAGTAAGTGATGAGAAATTGAAATGAAAAATTATCAAGAATGGTATGACCACATTGCTGGTAACATTGGAAGTCATAACCACCCGTG
>NZ_VMNC01000147.1:0-5082 GCF_013277505.1 Streptococcus sp. k-378
GATGGGACCAATTTCTTTGATATTAAAGCAGAGAATTTTGAGTTGGTAGATTATGACCCTGTTAAGCCGCAGTTGAAGTTTGACCTAGCCGTTTAATACTCTTCGAAAATCTCTTCAAACCAGGTCAGCGTCTTCATCTGCAACCTCAAAACAGTATTTTGAGCTGACTTCGTCAGTTCTATCCACAACCTCAAAGCAGTGCTTTGAGCAACCTGCGGCTAGCTTCCTAGTTTGCTCTTTGATTTTCATTGAGTATTACAGTGAACAATTTTTCTAGCTATTGTAACAAAAAAGTCACCCGAAGGCAACTTTTTTCGTCCATAAACTTTCAAAAGAGAATGGCTTATTCAGAGCTAAAAGTGGCAACTTGCTGCATTTGGTAATACTTGCCCTTTCGAGCCATGAGTTTCTGATGGTTCCCATACTCAACAATATCACCATCCACTAAGACTAGAATCATATCCGCATCCTGAATGGTTGACAAGCGGTGGGCAATGATAAAGCTTGTGCGCCCCTTCATGAGTTTAGCAAATGCATCCTGTACCAGCACTTCTGTCCGCGTATCGATGGATGAAGTTGCTTCGTCTAAGATAAGAATCTTTGGAATAGCCAAAAAGACTCGCGCTATAGTCAAGAGCTGGGTCTGACCGACAGAGAGAGATTCTCCTGCATTTTCTAACTTGGTATCGTATCCCTGTGGCAACTGTTGGATGAAAAAATCTGCATTGGCTGCTTTGGCAGCAGCAATCACCTGCTCCCGACTGGCTTCAGGATTTCCAAAAGCAATATTGTCATGAATGGTTCCTTGCTTGAGCCAGGTTTCTTGGAGCACCATGCCAAACTGCTGGCGTAAGGAGGCACGACTATAGTCATAAATGGATTTCCCATCCAGCAAGATATCTCCTGAGTTAATAGGATAGAAACGCATAAGAAGATTGATAAGGGTTGATTTTCCTGCACCTGTCGGACCAACGATAGCCACCTTGCTAGCAGCTGGAATATCAATAGATAAATCCTTAATCAAGATCTTCTCAGGATGGTAGCCAAAAGAAACATGTTTAAAGGAAATAGCTCCCTTGACTTGGTCACTAGTCAAAACTTTCTTACCTGTTTCAGCAACCTCATGACTTTCTAAGACAGCATAGACGCGCTCTGCACAAGCGAGAGCACTTTGCAACTCGGCTAAAACAGAAGAAATATCATTAAAGGGCTTGGTATACTGCTGAACATAGTTCAAAAAAGTCACTAAACGCCCAATGGTCAAGGTGGAACCCATCATGATACGATAAGCACCCACTCCAGCTAAAAGCGCATAAATGAGCGCATTGACAAAGCGAGTCGAAGGATTAACCGTTGAAGAATAAAAGATAGCTGACTGCGAATAACCTGCATAGTTGTCATTAGCCTCACGCAGCCTTTGGATAAATTCTGCCTGAGCATTAAATGACTGGATAATGGTTTGCTGGCTAAGAGATTCTTCAATCAACTGAGTCTGAATCCCCCTGGTCTCTGTTTGCTTCTGGAAGAGATGATAAGAGCGTTTGGCAATAAAGCGTGAAATCACCATAGACAGTGGCGTCAACAGCAAGACCAAGAGGGTCATGAGGAGGTGAATTTGCAGCATGGCTAGAATACTAACCAAAATCATCAAGATGCCAATGAAAAATTGGTTAAAAATCATGGTCAAGCCAGCTGCCAACTGTTCTATGTCTGTGGTCAGCCGACTGATCATTTCTCCACTTCCTTGCCGATCCACGAAAGCAATCGGTAACCGATGGAGCTTGTTGATTATTCTCTCTCGCAAGTCTCTGGTATAAGAGAAAATTAGGCGATTATAGAGAAGAGGATTGATCCATTGCACAAGGGTATTTCCTATGACCACAAAGATCATTTGGAGAAAAATCTGCCAAAAAACTGGTGAAGAGCTAGTCACTAGGACTTGGTCGATGACCTGCCCAATCAAGATAGGTAGGTAGATTGATAAGGCAACTTGGGCAATGGTTCCTAGAAAGGCTAGGAAAAGGAGGAAGGGATGACTTGCTAAATCTTTGGCCAAACGTGTGAGTGTTTGATTTGCAGTTTGTCGTCTCATACTAGCCCTCCTTTCCATGTTGGGATGCATTGATTTCGCGATAAACTTGACTGGATTTCATCAAGTCCTCGTGCTTGCCGATAGCTAGGAGCTCTCCTTTTTCTAAGAGTAGAATCTGGTCAGCCATCTGTAAAGTCAATGTTCTTTGAGAAATCAAGATTAAGCTCGTGTTAGGCAGATTTTCTCGAATAGCTTTCAAGAGCTTAGACTCGGTAATGATGTCCAGTGCTGAGGTCGCATCATCTAGGATGAGAAATGGAACTTGGCGCAAGACTGCACGTGCGATAGACAGCCTTTGTTTTTGTCCACCTGAAAAATTTCGACCACCTGCCTCAACTAGGGCATCCAAAAGTCCTTCCTTTTCACTGACAAAATCCTTAGCTTGCGCAATCTCCAAGGCCTGCCAGAGTTCTTGGTCAGATACTTCTTGATGTAAACCTAGAGTCAAGTTAGAACGAATGGTTCCCTTAAAGAGTTCGACTTTTTGGGGCACATAGGCAATCCAAGACCGCCACTGTTCAAGATTGAGAGGACTAGTTCCATCTCGATAAAGGTCTATGCTCCCCTTGTCTGCTGGGTAAAGTCCAAGGATGACTTGCACCAAGCTTGATTTACCAGAACCTGTCCCTCCGATGATACCAAGGATTTGCCCTTGCTTCATATCAAAGGAAATGTCTCTCAGAGAAGGCTGGGCCGCATCAGGATAGGTAAAAGTCAATTCTTGGACTTGTAAAACCCGACCACTGGTAACTTGCTTTTGTTCTAATTCTGAATGGATGTTTTCGGGAGATTCCTCAAAGACCTCCTCGATTCGCTTAGCTGAGATGTAGGACTGGTTGAGGGAATTGATCAGCATGGCAAGCTTGACCAGTTCCACCAAAATCTGTAAGAGGTAATTGATAAGGGCAATGAGAGCACCTTGACTGAGCACTCCTCCTTGAATTGAAATATAGCCTTGCCAGATAATAACGAGAAGAGTTCCATTGACAATCAGATAGGTCAGAGGTGTTAATAAACTAGACCAGAAACCTGTCTTTTCTTGTAATCTAGCATAAACTTGGTTAAGGGTTTGAAAAATCTGTAACTCTCGTTTTTCTTGACCAAAAACACGAATAACTCGCATTCCTTGTAATTGCTGACGCGTTTCCTGAACCAGTTGGTCCGTTTTCTTTCTCAGACTGCTGTAGAGAGGATTGACCAATCGAGATAACCCTACAATGACGATTGTCAAAATGGCAACCATGACTAAGAACCAGAAAGTCAGCTCAGCTGAGATTTGATAAGCCATAAAAATGGCACCAAAAACGATAATGGGCGCTCGCAAAAAGAGACGCAGGAATTGATTGATACCAGTCTGAATCTGGTAGGTATCCGAAGTCAAGAGAGTGACCAAACTAGAAGTTGTCAAACGGTCTCTGCTGTCCTTGGGCAATGAAAGAATATGACGATAAAGGTCGTTTGTCAATTCCTTAGCAAAACCTACTGCTGCCTTTGCTGAGTAAAATTGAGCTATCAAGGCCACTAAAACGCCAATCACTGCAAATATAAGGAGCAGGCCAATCTGCATCCAGAGATGACCTTGATTTCTTTGGGGCAAGGATTGGTCAACAATCCCAGCAATCACCATGGGAACCAAGAGCTCAAAAACAGCTTCTAACAGCTTGAACAAGGGTGCTAAAATCGATTCCTTGATGTAGGGTTTGAAGTAAGATAATAGGTGTTTCATAAATCCCTTCTATTCGTATTCTGGAAATAAAGAAAGTGGGAAGTACCCACCCTCTCTGTTTTATTTGTTTAAGTATGGCAATAGATAGCCATATCCTGCTTTTTCCATCTCATCCTTGGCCACAAAGCGTAAAGAAGCAGAATTGATACAGTAACGGAGGCCGCCTAACTCCCGCGGTCCATCTGTGAAAACATGACCCAAGTGAGCACTGCCTGAACGAGAACGAACTTCAATTCGCTCCATTCCATGGCTCAGATCCTTGTAATAATGAATCAACTCTTTGGAAATCGGACGGCTAAAACTTGGCCAACCACAACCTGAAGCAAACTTATCCTTGGCAAAAAAGAGTGGCTCACCTGTCGTAATATCTACATAAATCCCCTCTTCAAAGGTTTGGTCATAGGCATTGGTAAATGGAGCCTCTGTAGCAGCTTCTTGGGTGACACGATAAGACTCTTCAGATAGACTGGCCTTCAACACCTCTTGACTAGGCTTTTCATAGTTTGCTGCGTCAATCAATGGCTTCTCAGCATCGGTCACATCGATATGACAGTAACCTGAAGGATTCTTCCTGAGATAGTCTTGGTGGTAGTCTTCAGCCAGAATGTAGTGGCGTAATTGCTCCACTTCTACTGCAATCTTTCGACCCAGCATGCGTTCCTGCTCCTGCACCACTGTGTAGATAGCTGGCAAATCTGCTTCATCCTGATAATAAATCCCAGTTCGATATTGGCGACCACGGTCATTCCCTTGTTGATTGATAGATAGAGGATCGATAACTCGGAAATAATAAAGTAAAATCTCTCTGAGTGACACTTCCTTCTCATCGTAAATCACTTGGACCGTTTCTGCATGGTCTGTTTCCTTGAGCAACTGGTAATTGGTCGTTTCGACTTGACCATTAGCGTAGCCAACACTGGTTTCTAGCACTCCAGAAATGCGTGAAAAATATTCCTCTAGGCCCCAAAAACAACCACCTGCTAGATAAATTTCTGCCATCTTTATTTCTCCTTTATCACGTTTTTAACTAATACTCTTCGAAAATCTCTTCAAACCACGTCAGCTTCGCCTTGCCGTAGGTATGGTTACTGACTTCGTCAGTTCTATCCACAACCTCAAAACAGTGTTTTGAGCTGACTTCGTCAGTTCTATCCACAACCTCAAAACAGTGTTTTGAGCTGACTTCGTCAGTTTTATCTACAACCTCAAAACAGTGTTTTGAGCAACCTGCGGCTAGCTTCCTAGTTTGCTCTTTGATTTTCAT
>NZ_VMNC01000148.1:0-9791 GCF_013277505.1 Streptococcus sp. k-378
CACGGGTGGTTATGACTTTCATTGAGTATAAGTCAAGTAATCACTTTGAAGTTTCAAAGCTTACTTTTAAGTTTTCTTTAAGAAAATTATATTATTCTGAAGAACTCTAAAATTTCACAGCCATTTATTAGCAATGACTACAGAATTCCTGGTCATTACTAGAAATGGACTAGTTTCTTTGAATAATAGAACTCCTTAATCCTTCTATTCTAGAACGGGAGGGCCGGTATTTCTTTCATGATAGGACTAGATTGTGGTATAATAGAAAGAATAAGTTTTTTTAGTAAGACAAAGGAGAAAATAGATGATTTATGCAGGAATTCTTGCTGGTGGAACTGGCACACGCATGGGAATCAGTAACTTGCCAAAACAATTTTTAGAGCTAGGTGATCGACCTATTTTGATTCATACAATTGAAAAATTTGTCTTGGAACCAAGTATTGAAAAAATTGTAGTTGGGGTTCATGGAGACTGGGTTTCTCATGCAGAAGATCTTGTAGATAAATATCTTCCTCTTCATAAGGATCGTATCATCATTACAAAGGGTGGTGCTGACCGAAATACAAGTATTGAGAAAATCATTGAAGCCATTGATGCTTATCGTCCGCTTACTCCAGAGGATATCATTGTTACCCACGATTCTGTTCGTCCATTTATTACACTTCGCATGATTCAGGACAATATCCAACTTGCCCAAAATCATGACGCAGTGGACACAGTGGTAGAGGCGGTTGATACTATCGTTGAAAGCACCAACGGTCAATTTATTACAGATATTCCAAATCGTGCTCACCTTTATCAAGGGCAAACACCTCAAACATTCCGTTGCAAGGACTTCATGGACCTTTATGGCTCTCTTTCTGCTGAAGAGAAGGAAATCTTGACAGATGCATGTAAAATCTTTGTGATCAAAGGAAAAGATGTGGCCTTGGCTAAGGGGGAATACTCAAATCTAAAAATCACAACCGTAACAGATTTGAAGATTGCAAAAAGTATGATTGAGAAAGACTAGTAAAATGATTAATCAAATTTATCAACTAACTAAGCCTAAGTTTATCAATGTCAAATACCAGGAAGAGGCTATTGACCAAGAGAATCATATCCTCATCCGCCCTAATTATATGGCGGTCTGTCATGCGGATCAGCGTTACTACCAGGGAAAACGTGATCCAAAGATTTTGAATAAAAAACTTCCAATGGCAATGATTCACGAATCATGTGGAACCGTTATTTCTGATCCGACAGGAACCTACGAGGTTGGGCAAAAAGTTGTCATGATTCCCAATCATCCTCCTATGCAGAGTGATGAAGAATTCTATGAGAACTACATGACAGGGACCCATTTCTTGTCTAGTGGATTTGATGGCTTTATGAGAGAGTTTGTTTCTCTCCCTAAAGACCGTGTGGTGGCTTATGATGCTATTGAAGACACGGTTGCAGCCATTACAGAGTTTGTCAGTGTCGGTATGCACGCTATGAATCGCCTATTGACTCTTGCTCATAGTAAGCGAGACCGAATCGCCGTTATCGGAGATGGAAGTTTAGCATTTGTGGTTGCCAATATTATCAACTATACTTTGCCAGAAGCAGAGATTGTGGTTATTGGTCGTCATTGGGAAAAGTTGGAACTCTTCTCTTTTGCCAAAGAATGCTATATAACTGATAATATTCCTGAAGATTTGGCCTTTGACCATGCTTTTGAGTGTTGTGGTGGTAATGGTACTGGACCGGCTATAAATGACCTAATTCGCTACATTCGTCCTCAGGGAACAATTCTCATGATGGGAGTTAGCGAATATAAAGTCAATCTCAATACTCGCGATGCCTTAGAAAAAGGCTTGCTCTTGGTTGGTTCCTCTCGTTCTGGTCGTATTGATTTTGAAAATGCCATCCAAATGATGGAAGTCAAGAAATTTGCCAATCGTCTTAAAAATATCCTTTATCTAGAAGAACCTGTAAGAGAAATTAAAGATATTCACCGTGTCTTTGCGACCGATTTAAACACAGCCTTTAAAACCGTGTTTAAGTGGGAAGTATAAGTGCTGGAGGTTAATTGTGGAGAAAATCATTAAAGAAAAAATTTCTTCCTTACTTAGTCAAGAAGAGGAAGTCCTCAGTGTTGAACAACTGGGGGGAATGACCAATCAAAACTATTTGGCTAAAACAACAAATAGGCAGTACATTGTTAAATTCTTTGGTAAAGGGACAGAAAAACTGATCAATCGTCAAGATGAAAAGTACAATCTTGAACTACTTAAAGATTTAGACCTAGATGTAAAAAATTATCTTTTTGATATTGAAGCTGGTATCAAAGTTAATGAGTATATCGAATCTGCGATTACGCTTGATTCAAGGTCAATCAAGACCAAATTTGATAAAATTGCTCCAATATTACAAACTATTCATGCTTCTGGCAAGGAATTAAGAGGAGAATTTGCTCCTTTTGAAGAAATCAAAAAATACGAATCCTTGATTGAAGAGAAAATCCCTTATGTCAACTATGAAGCAGTTAGAGAAGAAGTCTTCTCCTTAGAGAAAAGACTGGCTGACTTAGGTGTTGACAGAAAATCTTGTCATATCGATTTAGTGCCTGAAAACTTTATCGAATCACCTCAGGGACGTCTATATCTGATTGACTGGGAATATTCATCAATGAACGATCCAATGTGGGATTTGGCTGCTCTCTTTTTAGAGTCTGAATTCACTTCCCAAGAGGAAGAAGCTTTCTTGTCTCACTATGAGAGTGAGCAAACACCTGTCTCTCGTGAAAAGATTGCCATTTATAAAATTTTACAAGATGTTATTTGGAGTCTATGGACAGTCTACAAAGAAGAGCAAGGTGCAGATTTTGGTGACTATGGTGTGAATCGTTACCAAAGAGCTGTTAAAGGTTTGGCTTCTTATGGAGGTTCAGATGAAAAGTAAAAACGGAGTTCCTTTTGGCCTTCTCTCAGGTATTTTCTGGGGCTTGGGTCTAACGGTTAGTGCTTATATCTTTTCGATTTTTACAGATTTATCACCCTTTGTGGTGGCTGCAGCTCATGATTTTTTGAGCATCTTTATCTTACTAGCTTTTCTCTTGGTAAAAGAAGGAAAAGTTCGCCTCTCGATTTTCTTAAATATTCGCAATGTCAGTGTTATCATCGGAGCCTTGCTAGCAGGTCCTATTGGTATGCAGGCCAATCTTTATGCGGTTAAGTATATCGGAAGTTCCTTAGCTTCATCTGTATCGGCTATTTACCCTGCAATTTCAGTTTTATTGGCTTTCTTCTTTTTGAAGCACAAGATTTCAAAAAATACTGTATTTGGGATTGTCTTGATTATTGGAGGGATAATTGCTCAGACCTATAAGGTTGAACAGGTTAATTCCTTCTACATTGGTATTCTCTGTGCTTTAGTTTGTGCTATTGCATGGGGGAGTGAGAGTGTCCTTAGCTCCTTTGCCATGGAAAGTGAATTGAGTGAAATTGAGGCCCTCTTAATCCGTCAAGTAACTTCATTCTTGTCCTATCTTGTGATTGTGCTCTTCTCTCATCAGTCATTTGCAGAAGTGGCCAATGGACAATTACTAGGTCTCATGATTGTCTTTGCAGCCTTTGATATGATTTCTTACTTGGCTTATTATATCGCTATCAATCGCTTGCAACCAGCCAAGGCTACAGGCTTGAACGTGAGCTATGTAGTATGGACTGTCTTGTTTGCAGTTGTTTTCTTGGGTGCACCGCTAGATATGCTGACAATTATTACGTCACTTGTCGTCATTGCTGGAGTTTATATTATTATTAAAGAATAAAGGAGATTCGTGTGAAAGCCATTATCTTAGCAGCGGGATTGGGAACTCGCTTGCGTCCTATGACTGAAAATACCCCTAAAGCCTTGGTTCAGGTTAATCAAAAACCTTTGATTGAATACCAAATTGAGTTTCTCAAAGAAAAAGGAATCAATGACATCATCATCATCGTTGGTTATCTTAAAGAACAATTCGATTACTTAAAAGAGAAATACGGAGTTCGCCTCGTTTTCAATGATAAATACGCTGATTACAATAACTTTTACTCTCTCTATCTTGTAAAAGAAGAATTGGCCAACAGCTATGTTATTGATGCAGATAACTACCTCTTTAAAAATATGTTCCGCAATGATTTGACTCGTTCGACTTATTTTAGTGTTTATCGTGAAGATTGTACCAACGAATGGTTCTTGGTCTATGGAGATGACTACAAGGTTCAAGACATTATTGTTGATAGCAAGGCAGGTCGCATCCTTAGTGGTGTATCCTTCTGGGATGCTCCAACTGCAGAAAAGATTGTCAGCTTTATCGACAAGGCTTATGCAAGTGGTGAATTTGTTGATCTCTATTGGGACAATATGGTTAAGGATAATATCAAAGAGCTAGATGTCTATGTTGAAGAATTAGAAGGCAATAGCATCTATGAGATCGATAGTGTCCAAGACTATCATAAATTAGAAGAAATTCTTAAAAACGAAAATTAAAGATTCCAACATCTGACTAAAATAGTCGGATGTTTTTTTGATTTTTTACGAACTTTTACGAATAGATAGATGAGTAGATAAAGAAATGGAGTTATTTATGAAAATCACAAACTATGAAATCTATAAGTTAAAAAAATCAGGTTTGACCAATCAACAGATTTTGACAGTCCTAGAATACGGTGAAAATGTTGATCAAGAACTGTTGTTAGGTGATATTGCAGATATATCAGGTTGCCGTAATCCAGCCGTTTTTATGGAACGTTATTTTCAGATAGATGATGCGCATTTGGAGAAGGAGTTTCAAAAATTTCCATCTTTCTCTATTTTAGACGACTGTTATCCTTGGGATTTGAGTGAAATATACGATGCACCTGTACTTTTATTTTACAAGGGAAATCTTGACCTCCTGAAATTCCCGAAGGTAGCAGTCGTAGGAAGTCGCGCTTGTAGCAAACAGGGAGCTAAGTCAGTTGAAAAAGTCATTCAGGGATTGGAAAATGAACTGGTTATCGTCAGTGGATTAGCCAAGGGCATTGACACAGCAGCTCATATGGCAGCTCTTCAAAATGGCGGAAAAACCATTGCAGTGATTGGAACAGGACTGGATGTGTTTTATCCTAAAGCCAATAAACGTTTGCAAGACTACATCGGCAATGATCATCTGGTTCTCAGTGAATATGGACCTGGCGAACAACCTCTGAAATTTCATTTTCCTGCCCGTAATCGCATCATTGCTGGACTTTGCCGTGGCGTGATTGTAGCAGAGGCTAAGATGCGCTCGGGGAGTCTCATTACCTGTGAGCGAGCAATGGAAGAAGGACGCGATGTTTTTGCTATACCTGGTAGCATTTTAGATGGACTATCAGACGGTTGCCATCATTTGATTCAAGAAGGAGCAAAATTGGTCACCAGTGGGCAGGATGTGCTTGCGGAATTTGAATTTTAAAAATGACCTAAGCTAGAATTCTGAGAAAAAATCAATTTCAAGATAAAATGAAGTAAATATCCCCACAATAAATGCATAGTATCAGTTTTTTCAGCACTTGATATTATGCGTTTTTTCTAAGTGAATAAGTAGAGTGGAGGACTTTTCCCAGAGGAAGGAAAGTAATTTAGTGTAATTGAGAAAGGAGAGTTGCTTGTGACTAATCTTGGTCAGCTTACTGTCAGGGAGCTGTATCGTTTCAAGTATTGCCAGTAGGGAAAAATAGAGCCTTCAAAAGTAGAGGTTGTAAGCGGTTTGTTAAGAAAGAATTCAAAGACCTTGACAGATAAAAATAAAATGGTTATTATAAAAAATGGTCTGAAATTGATGATGACACTCTTCGAAAATCTTTTTAAATCAGTTCAGCTTTGCCTTGCTGTGTTTTGAGCAGCCTGCGGTGAGCTTCCGAGTTTGATTTTCATTTACTAGAAATGAAACTGATGAGAGACATCAGTAGACATTTGCGTCAGGATATGATGGAAAATGATAAAAAGACCTCATGAGATTGGCATATCAGACTACTAAAGTATTGAGTTTGTTAGAATTTTATACTTAATGAAAATCAAAGAGCCAACTAGGAAGCTAGCCGCANNTACGGCAAGGTGAAGCTGATGTGGTTTGAAGAGATTTTCGAAGAGTATTAGCGACTAGTTAGCTAGGAAAGGAAGACATTTGTGACAAATAATAAACTGTATTCGTTGGTAGAATTTAGAAATAAAATATATGAAGAATTAGAACTCTCCAGAAGTGATTTAGCGATTTTGCTATGTGCCATGCTTATCGCCTCTATCGGATTAAATATGGATTCGACTCCTGTGATTATTGGAGCCATGTCAATCTCTCCTTTGATGACACCTATTCTGGGGGTGGGGCTCTCTCTAGCTATATTTGATTTTAAATTGTTAAGAAAATCTTTTAAAATATTAGCTATTCAAATTCTTGCCAGTTTAATAGCTTCAACACTTTATTTTTATCTTTCTCCCATTTCGTATGCTAGTTCGGAGATTGTTGCTAGAACCTCTCCGACTATTTGGGATGTTCTCATTGCTTTTGTAGGAGGGATAGCTGGTATTATTGGTGCTAGGAAAAAAGAGACCAATAATATCGTCCCTGGTGTAGCAATTGCAACTGCCTTGATGCCTCCTCTTTGTACAGTAGGTTATGCTATTGCTTCTGCTAATCTAAAATTTATCATAGGTTCCTCTTACCTATTCCTCATCAATTGTAGCTTTATTGTCATTGCGACTTATATAGGTGTTAGGTTGATGATGGTTAAGAAACATTATTTTAAAGATAATGAAGAAGACTCTAAAATGCGCAGGATTTTGCTTCTAGTTGCTGTTTTGCTGATGATTCCGAGTTTTATCTCTGCAACGACTTTAGTGAGAGAAACGTTGAAAAAAGAGTCCCTTAAGAAATTTATATCAGAGCAATTTCAGGGGCATAATATTTTGAAAAAAATCTATTCTAAAAAGACTCATACCCTAAAGCTAACCATTTCAGGAAATTATTTGACAGAAGAAGAACTCGATATGATTTCAAGTAAGAGAGGTGACTATGGTTTAAGTGATGTTTCTGTTCAAGTTTCCCAATTGTCTGATTCAGAACAACTTAGTAAAGAAGAACTGGTGGAGTATTTCTTCCAGTATATCAAGGATAAGGAAGCAAAAGAAAAGGAAAAAGCCAATAAATTTGATACAGAGTCTGAGGAACAATAATTTCTTGAGAATAGCTGGTTTTTCTCGTGAGTCTTCTATGTATATCAAAGGAAGATGCGGTCTTAAGCATAAAACTTTTCTTCTATCTATAGTAGCTAAGTCTTGACAGGGTTCAAAAAATGGTTTAAACTTTATAAAGTTTATTACTTTGAAAAGGTGTGATACTGTGGCTACGGCAACAAAAAAGAAAAAATCAACAGTTAAAAAAAATCTAGTCATCGTGGAGTCGCCTGCTAAGGCCAAGACGATTGAAAAATATCTCGGCAGAAACTACAAGGTTTTAGCCAGTGTCGGGCATATCCGTGATTTGAAGAAATCCAGTATGTCCGTCGATATTGAAAATAATTATGAACCGCAATATATCAATATCCGAGGAAAAGGCCCTCTTATCAATGACTTGAAAAAAGAAGCTAAAAAAGCTAATAAAGTTTTTCTCGCGAGTGACCCGGACCGTGAAGGAGAAGCGATTTCTTGGCATTTGGCCCATATTCTCAACTTGGATGAAAATGATGCCAACCGTGTGGTCTTCAATGAAATCACCAAGGATGCAGTCAAAAATGCTTTTAAAGAACCTCGTAAGATCGATATGGACTTGGTCGATGCCCAACAAGCTCGTCGGATCTTGGATCGCTTGGTAGGGTATTCGATTTCGCCTATTTTGTGGAAGAAGGTCAAGAAGGGCTTGTCAGCAGGTCGCGTTCAGTCCATTGCCCTTAAACTCATCATTGACCGTGAAAATGAAATCAATGCCTTCCAGCCAGAAGAATACTGGACAGTTGATGCTGTCTTTAAAAAGGGAACCAAACAATTTCATGCTTCCTTCTATGGAGTAGATGGTAAAAAGATGAAACTGACCAGCAATAACGAAGTCAAGGAAGTCTTGTCTCGTCTGACGAGTAAAGACTTTTCAGTAGATCAGGTGGATAAGAAAGAGCGTAAGCGCAATGCTCCTTTACCCTATACCACTTCATCTATGCAGATGGATGCTGCCAATAAAATCAATTTCCGTACTCGAAAAACCATGATGGTTGCCCAACAGCTCTATGAAGGAATTAATATCGGTTCTGGTGTTCAAGGTTTGATTACCTATATGCGTACCGATTCGACTCGTATCAGTCCTGTAGCGCAAAATGAGGCGGCAAGCTTCATTACGGATCGTTTTGATAGCAAGTATTCTAAGCACGGTAGCAAGGTCAAAAACGCATCAGGTGCTCAGGATGCCCATGAGGCTATTCGTCCGTCGAGTGTCTTTAATACACCAGAAAGCATCGCTAAGTATCTGGACAAGGATCAGCTCAAGCTATATACCCTTATCTGGAATCGTTTTGTGGCTAGCCAGATGACAGCGGCCGTTTTTGATACCATGGCTGTTAAATTGTCTCAAAATGGAGTTCAATTTGCTGCCAATGGTAGTCAGGTTAAGTTTGATGGTTATCTTGCCATTTATAATGATTCTGATAAGAATAAAATGCTACCAGATATGGCTGTTGGAGATGTGGTCAAACAGGTCAATAGCAAACCAGAGCAACATTTCACCCAACCGCCTGCCCGTTATTCTGAAGCAACACTGATTAAAACCTTAGAGGAAAATGGGGTTGGACGTCCATCAACCTACGCGCCAACCATTGAAACCATTCAGAAACGTTATTATGTTCGCCTGGCAGCCAAACGTTTTGAACCGACAGAGTTGGGAGAAATTGTCAATAAGCTCATCGTTGAATATTTCCCAGATATCGTAAACGTGACCTTCACAGCTGAAATGGAAGGTAAACTGGATGATGTCGAAGTTGGAAAAGAGCAGTGGCGACGGGTCATTGATGCCTTTTACAAACCATTCTCTAAAGAAGTTGCCAAGGCTGAAGAAGAAATGGAAAAAATCCAGATTAAGGATGAACCAGCTGGATTTGACTGTGAAGTGTGTGGCAGTCCAATGGTCATTAAACTTGGTCGTTTTGGTAAATTCTACGCTTGTAGCAATTTCCCAGATTGCCGTCATACCCAAGCAATCGTGAAAGAGATTGGTGTTGAGTGTCCAAGCTGTCATCAGGGACAAATTATTGAGCGAAAAACCAAGCGTAATCGCCTCTTCTATGGTTGCAATCGCTATCCAGAATGTGAATTTACCTCTTGGGACAAGCCTGTTGGTCGTGACTGTCCAAAATGTGGCAACTTCCTCATGGAGAAAAAAGTCCGTGGTGGTGGCAAGCAGATTGTTTGTAGCAAGGGTGACTACGAAGAAGAAAAGATTAAATAAGAAGAGAGTCCTGAAAGTGAATTTCAGGCTCTTTTTGGTTGGAACTTGACAAAATTCATCATTTTATGCGAAACTAGAAGAGGATTATTTTATACTCAATGAAAATCAAAGAGCAAACTAGGAAACTAGCCGCAGGTTGCTCAAAACACTGTTTTGAGGTTGTAGATAGAACTGACGAAGTCAGCTCAAAACACTGTTTTGAGGTTGTGGATAGAACTGACGAAGTCAGTAACCATACTCACGGCAAGGCGACGTTGACGTGGTTTGAAGAGATTTTCGAAGAGTATTAGAAAGCTCGATGGACTATTCCAGATTTATTCCACTAGATTTTGAAATCAAA
>NZ_VMNC01000149.1:0-6710 GCF_013277505.1 Streptococcus sp. k-378
GAACACAAGCTATCATTCGTAATCACTTTCTTAAGTATGATAGAGCTGTCCGATGTCGCGTCAAAATTATTACTATGGATATGTTTAGCCCTTATTATGCCTTGGCTAAACAGATTCGCTTTCAAATTTCTAGGCTCAGGCTGAAACAGTCTCCCAGACTGTTTCACTCCCGAATGCTAAAATCGTTCTAGATCGCTTTCATATTGTACAACATCTTAGCCGTGCTATGAGTCGTGTGCGTGTCCAAATCATGAACCAATTCGATAGAAAATCTCATGAATACAAGGCTATCAAGCGCTACTGGAAGCTCATTCAACAGGATAGTCGTAAATTGAGTGATAAACGTTTTTATCGCCCTACTTTTCGTATTCACTTGACCAATAAAGAGATTCTTGACAAGCTTTTGAGCTATTCAGAAGACTTGAAACACCACTATAATCTCTATCGGCTCTTACTTTTTCACTTCCAGAATAAAGAGCCTGACAAATTTTTCGGACTCATTGAGGACAATCTAAAGCAGGTTCATCCTCTTTTTCAGACTGTTTTTAAAACCTTCCTCAAGGATAAAGAAAAGATTGTCAACGCCCTTCAACTACACTATTCTAACGCCAAACTGGAAGCGACCAATAATCTCATCAAACTTATCAAGCGCAATGCCTTTGGTTTTCGAAACTTTGAAAACTTCAAAAAACGGATTTTTATCGTTCTGAATATCAAAAAAGAAAGGACAAAATTTGTCCTTTCTCGAGCTTAGCTGACTTCAACCCACTACAGTTGACAAAGAGCCCAAAAAAGCCTATCACACAAGCTCTAAAGCTGGATATGATAGGTTTTTATATTTTTCTTAACGTACTGTGCGGATACGCATTGTATTTGTACGAACAGCTTCTCCTACTGGTACACCAGCAACGATAACGATATCATCGCCTGACTCAACGAGACCTGCTTCTACCGCTTTACGTTCAGCGATTTCGAACATATCGTCAGTTGAAGATGGAGCATCTGTCAACATTGGGATAACACCCCAGTTCAACATCAATCCACGTTCTGTCAATTCATCAAATGTCAATGCTAAGATGTCAGCATTTGGACGGTATTTAGAAATCAAACGTGCAGTATGACCTGTCTTAGTAAGAGTTACAACCAATTTGATATCCATTGAGTTAGTAGCATCTTTAACAGCTGAAGCCATTACTTCTGTCTTAGAGTTACGTTCAAATGAATCTGAATCCAAACGTCCGTATTCATTAAGAAGAGTTTGAGCGTTCTTGTCTATTGTAGCCATTGTAGTTACTGACTCGAGTGGGTATTTACCGTTTGCAGACTCGCCTGACAGCATTGTAGCGTCAGTTCCGTCGATAACAGCGTTGAATACGTCTGATACTTCTGAACGAGTTGCACGTGGTTTTTCAGTCATTGTTTCAAGCATGTTTGTTGCAGTGATAACAACTTTACCTGCAGCATTGACTTTCTTGATAATCATTTTTTGGTAAACTGGAACCATTTCGAATGGTACTTCGATACCCATATCACCACGAGCGATCATGATACCATCAGCTGCTTCGATGATTTCATCCAAGTTATCGATACCTTGTTGATTTTCGATTTTAGCGAACAATTGAACATGCCCGTTTCCAGTTTCTTCACAGATTGCACGAACTTCGTTCACGTCTTTTGCAGTACGTACGAATGAAATCGCAATAAAGTTGATACCTTGTTCAAGACCAAAGCGGATATCGTCGTTATCACGTTCAGCAAGGGCTGGGAAAGGAATTTTAGTGTTAGGAATATTCACACCTTTTTGTTTAGCGATGATACCATCGTTTTCAACTTCCACTTCAAATTCACGAGTTGCGTCATCTTTAGCAACCACACGAAGACCAAGTTTACCGTCGTCAACCAACACTTGACGACCAACTTCAACATCATCATAGATATCCAGAGCACCAGCAACGTTCAATGCAATCACTTCACGAGTTGATTTGATTCCTTGTTTAGTTGCAACACGGATTTTCTCACCAGTTTTGTATGAATACTCTTTAGCTTCACCTTCGAACAATTCTGTACGGATTTCTGGTCCTTTTGTATCAAGAAGGAAACCAACTTTTTTACCTGCAAGTTTTTCAGCAAGTTTAACAGTTGCCATACGCTCACCTTGTTCTTGGTGGTCACCGTGTGAGAAGTTGAAACGGAATGTGTTAGCACCAGCTTCAATCAATTTAGCAATGTTTTTAGCTGAAGCTTCAACATCAAGTTTTTCACCCCAGTATCCGTCATCACCGAATTTTTTACCACCACGGATTTCTACCGCAGGACCCAAAGTTGCAACGATTTTTACACGTTTGTTCATGATTTTTTGTGACTCCTTTATATATATGACCTTTTGGTCTTATTAACTAAATTATGAATTATGACAAGCAATTGTTCAATTGTGACAGGTCAAGATCAGCTTTGTGTGGATTATTTACAATAATCTTACCGTCTGCTGCCAAACTAAACAATGCTCCTTCTTCTGCAGTACCAAGAATTGGATTTTCAACCATTTTTTCGTTACGAATACCTACCGCAACACCACCGATACCTTTTTTAAGAAGTTTAACGGCATGGGCACCCATACGTGACGCCAATACACGGTCACGCGCAGTTGGAGAACCACCACGTTGAATATGTCCAAGTTCTGTCACACGAAGATCGGTCGTATCTCCAGCTTCTTTTAGTTTTTGAGCAAATTCATCTGCTGACATAACACCCTCTGCCAAAACGATGATATTGTGTCTTTTACCACATTCATAGCCAGCTTTGATACTTGCTACGATATCTTCAATTTTGAAGTCTTCTTCAGGGATGATAATTTCATCAGCACCAGTTGCGATACCAGCCCAAAGAGCGATATCACCAGCGTTACGCCCCATAACTTCGATGACAAAAGTACGACGGTGACTTAATGATGTATCACGAATCTTATCGATAGCGTCCATAGCAGTCGTAACCGCTGTGTCAAAACCGATTGTGAAGTCAGTACCAACGATATCGTTATCAATTGTACCTGGAAGACCGATAGCTGGGAAACCATGCTCAGTCAAACGCATAGCACCGTGGTAAGATCCGTCACCACCGATAACAACTACACCTTCAATGCCGTGTTTTTTCAATTGCTCAATCCCTTTAAGTTGCCCTTCAAGTTGAGCGAACTCTGGGTAACGAGCTGAGTGAAGGAAGGTACCACCACGAGAAATGATGTTTCCTACTGAAGCCGCATTTAAGGGATGAATTTCACCCGCAACCATACCAGCATATCCGTCATAGATACCAAACACTTCCATTCCTTCTGAAATTGCTTGACGAACAACTGCACGGATAGCAGCGTTCATACCAGGGGCGTCTCCACCACTAGTCAAAACAGCAATACGTTTCATATTGGTTTATGCTCCTTTTTCTTTTAACAGTCTTCTTGATTATACCACATTTGATTTTAAAATTCTTCTATTTTCCGTATTTTTAGCGATAAATCGTTTTCATAACGATTTCATTCAATTTCGCTTCTAATTCATTGGATTTAGCTACAAAATGATGAGGGGAAACGATTGTTTTCTGTTCCTCTTCATACCTGATGATGACTGGGATTGGACCTTTATACTGGTCTAAAATACGTGAAATTTCTTGATCCGATTTATGATTTTTCACCTGTATCCAAAAGCGTTCAGCAACTGCTTCTCTTATTTCTTGTGCAATCATTTGCAGACGACCATCACGTGACTGGATTTTCCCTTTTATATAGTAGAAAGCTCCCTCTTTTATTTCCTGCCCAACCTGACGATATAAGTCTGAAAAGAGGGTAACATCCAATTTTTTCTTACTATCATCTACCTGTAAGAAAGCCATATTTTCACCCTTTTTGGTACGAATTACTTTTATTTTCTGAACTTCAACCAAAATAATAGCGTAGCTATTTTCTGATAAATTTCCGATTGGGGTAATCGGGTAAATAGCCTTATTTGCGATAGTTTGTAGGGGATGTTTGCTAACACCTATCCCTAAAAGCTCTTGTTCCATATAGAATTTTTCTTGCTCTGTCCAATCTTCCGATTCCTGCCAACTATAAATAGTATCTCCAAATAAACTTCCCAACTCTTTCACAAATTCAAATAGATTGGCTAAGTTATTAAATACTTTTTGACGATTTTTTTCAAATAAATCAAAAAGACCAACTTTTACCAAAGGTTCTAGCAGAGGTAGTTTCAGATAATTCTCAGGTAATTTAGCTATAAAATCTTCAATGTTAGAATAGGGTCTATTTTCAATAATCCAGAGAGCTAAATCATTACTGACTCCCTTAATCGATTTCAATCCTAGATAGATGGACTTGTTGGCAATTTTATCGTGATAGGGAATGGTGTTGATGGACAGAGGAGCCACTTCAAAGCCTGCTTCAAGTGCATCTATTAAGTAATCACTGTTGGCAGAATTCAACATGACCTGATAAAAAATGGCTGGATAATGCGTTTTGAAATAAGCCAACTGGAAGGCCAAAGCTGAGTAAGCATAGGCATGTGACCTGTTAAAACCATAACCTGCAAACTTCTCCATGACATCAAAGACCTGCTCTGCTTTTTCCACAGTATGACCAGCTTCTAAAGAACCTTGAATAAAGGAAGCCCTCATCTCATGCATGGCAGAGGCATCCTTTTTCCCCATAGCCCGACGCAAAATATCGGCTTTCCCTAGACTAAATCCGGCAAATCGCTGGGCAACCTGCATAACCTGCTCCTGATAGAGCATTATGCCGTAGGTTGGAGCCAAAATATCCTCCAGTACTGGATCCAGAACAGTCACTTCTTCCTGCCCATGCTTTCTTGCCACAAAATTATTGATATAGTCACTAGCACCTGGTCGATTTAGGGAAGTAGTTGCTACGACATCTTCAAAACAGACTGGTTGCACACGTTTGAGTAGGCGAATGGCACCAGGTTGTTCAAATTGAAAGATACCTTTTGTATTTCCAGAGGCAAATAAAGCTAACGTTTCTTTATCTTCCAAATCAATCTCGTTGATAGCTATCTTAATCCCTTCTGTTTCAGCAAGCAACTCTTGCATTTTCTGAACAAAGGTCAAATTTCGCAGTCCCAGAAAATCCATCTTCAAAAGACCGCTAGCCTCAACTCCATGAGCATCATACTGAGTCAGTGGAATTTCATCACCATGCTTTAGAGGAATGTAATTGGTCAAATCTTGGTCGCTAATCACAACACCAGCTGCATGGACAGAGGTTTGTCTTGGATACCCCTCAATCTTGCAGGCAATTTCAAAGGCTTTTTGGTATTCTAACTTACTATTAATTTGCTGACGAAACTGGAGATTGCCCTCATAGGCTGACTTGAGATTATCACGGAAACTGATTTTCTTGGTAATTGCGGATAATTCATACTCTGGAACACCAAAGCGTTTCAAGACATCACGCAGAGCTTGCTTGGCACCAAAGGTAGAAAAAGTAACGATTTGTGCCGCATGTTTACTGCCATATTTATTACCAACATATCTGATAAAATCTGGACGATAAATATCTGGGATATCAATATCAATATCAGGCATGGTATAGCGTTCACGATTGAGAAAGCGTTCAAAAATCAGATTTTTCTCTACTGGGTCAATCCCTGTAATATCTAAGGCATAAGAAACCAAGCTACCAACTGCAGAACCCCTTCCCATTCCCATATAGTAGCCATTCAGTCGTCCAAAACGCAACAAATCCCAAACAACCAAGAAATAATCATCAAATCCCATATCATGAATAACAGCCAATTCTTGGTCTAGACGGTCTTGATATTCTTTACTAGTCAATCCCTTCTGAGCAAGCCCAAGCTCAGCGCGTTCTCTCAACTCTTCTACTGCTGGTCTAGCTGGGTTAAAACGAGGCAGTTTCAGACTCGTATCCAAGTCGTAAGAAATGCCTGAAATCAGCTTTTCTAAATTGTCTAAGGCTTGCGGAAATCGTTCTAGGAATAATTTCTCTAAAGAACTTGCTGATATAAGGACATCTTGTCGTGAGCGCAAGGGAACTTCTCTAAGCGGTAGGTTTTCTTTAATCGCTGTTAAAACTTGAAGAACTTCTCTATCCCTGCTTTCAAAAGCATTGACCCGATAGAGGGGCAAGATTGGATGATAAAATTCGCTTGCTGGTGTTTCCGGATAAACCCCTATATAGTAATCACAGCCTAGTTCTAACGACTCCAGTCCATCAAAATAAGGCACAATTACCGCAATATCATTTAAGTACTGAGATAAAACCGACCAATTTTTCTCCCCCTGCATCTTGGCTGTCGAAAGCTTCATCAACTGCTGATAGCCCACACTAGATAAAGCTAAAAAGCGCAGATTCACTTCCTGAGCATCCACAAACACAGTCATTTCAAGCCCTAATAAAGGATGAATGCCATATTTTTTTGTAACCTCTAGAAAGTCAAAAGCACCATAAAGATTGTCAATATCCATTATAGCCAGATGAGTGTAGCCGAATTCTTTAGCTGCTCTCACATACTTTTCAATCGAAATGACGCTTTCCATAAAACTATAGACTGTTTTTGTATCTAGTTGTGCGATCAATTTACACTTCTCCTCTATCCTTCTCACTATATTATACCATTTTCACCTATAAAAGGCTTCTCTTGAGAAAAATTTCATCAGTTTACTAATTTACTCCCGACTTTATCACT
>NZ_VMNC01000015.1:0-17092 GCF_013277505.1 Streptococcus sp. k-378
CTAGTTTCCTAGTTTGTTCTTTGATTTTCATTGAGTATTACTAGCTTTTTTCGTATTAGTTCAGCCTTTTTGTTTGCTTTTAGTAGTAGGCAAGGAGCTGTAGATAGAACTCAAGTTCATCAAAGCGACTTAAGGCCCTAATAAAAGATAAACCAAACGACGGATAGAAAAAAGCCCACACACAGAATATACTTCCGTGTGAGGGCGTTGATAACGCGGTGCCACCTCAATTATAAAGGGACTATCCCTTTACATCTCTGCCTTGTTTAACAACAAGCTGCACTGTAAGGTGTGCGCACCGAATTTTCATTGTTTCAAATTCATTTTCAAAATCAGCCCACTTTCACTACTTCCAACCACCTATTCACAATCACCACAGGCTCCCTGAAGATCAAAAATAGTTACTTTTCTGATTTGTTGAACTTATTTTAATACTTTGTTTTTTCTTTGTCAAGACTTTTTTACGATTTTTTTGAAAATATCATTCGAATGTGACCATGTCTTCCTTAGATCGAACATGAACATGTCCCACTTGTTAGAAATTGGATCCAACTCAATAGAAACTGAATGGAGGCTAAACAGAACTTATTTTAGAACACTCCATCTTTTCCACTAGGATTTTCAAGAATTAAACAATACTAGAAACTCTGTCTCCTAACAAATTTAGGAGAAACTTCAACAGATATGACACTTTCCCCTTTAATAATTGCTAAAACACCTTCTATCATTTCTTTAGCCAATTTAACATAATTGGGAGCAATTGTAGACAAAGCTGGAGTATAATACTGAGAAATAGGAATATTATCAAATCCAATAATAGAAATATCATCTGGAATAAGAATTCCTTTCTCATAGCACGCACGAATCAAGCCCTGAACCTTTTCATCTCCTGAAACAAAAATAATGTCCGGATAATTTTGGGTAGTCAAGTGCTGCATTGCATAAGAATAAACTGAATCAATTGTAGATAAGCCATAAATGACTTTTAAATCCATAAAGTAATTTTTATCATTCAGAAAAGAACGCACACCTCTTTCACGATCCTTATTAACATGAGATTCTCCTCCCATAAGCAACCACATATTTTTAAATTTTTCTTCAGTTACAGCTTTCATCATATCATAAGTAGCTTGAAAATTATTATTAGATACATAGACTACTCCAGACGTTTGAGATTCACCGAAAACAAGAAAAGGCATATGGTTCTTCTTTAAATACTGAATTCTGATATCATCTACACTTTCATAAAAAACAATAACACCATCTACTAGGCTACCTGTGCTTGATATAATTGAATTACTAATTGTATCCTCCTCTCCAAAGTACTCAACTATAGCATTAACACCAAATTCTTTACACGTCCGTAACACTTTATCTAACAGCGTATGAAACCAAATTAAAGGAAAAGAGTCGATTTTTTTTACAGAAATCAATATATTTATAGCTTCTTTTTTAGTTAAATTTTTTGCATACGCATTTGGAATATACGACAATTCCTCTATAACTTTTTGAATCGCTTGATAAGTTTCTTCTTTAACATTTACTCCACCATTAATAACTCGTGAAACTGTTTTTGGAGAAAAACCTGATAAACGTGCAATATCATAAATAGTTACCTTTTTCCCATTTATATTTTTCATTTCAGTCCTCCATTACGAACATTCTAATATTACTATACAATATTTAATTTTTTTTAACAAGAGAATTTAGTAAATTATTTAAGATCCACAAATTCACAAAATTAATTTTACAAATATTCTTCCCCTTCAAAAAAGTTTAAATTGCATTTCACACCTTTATTTTTAAGAATGTTTCCAACTTCACGACAAATAAATTCATATGAGAAAAAACTACCATAAAATTGTAGATTAACTTTTTCAGTAAAATGTGTAGGATTTATAAAAACATATAATAGCCTGTCAATGCAACATTTTAACATAGAGTTAATTTTTTCTTTAAAGATAACATTTGTTATCAACTCATCAGGAGGTAAATGAAAGGCAAACACCATTTCATAAATATCATAAAAAGAAATAAATTTGTATACTTGTATCAAACAATTATTATCAAAATATTCTATTTTACCTAAATCAAAATTGATTTTATAATCTTTCATAAAAACCTCTGAGCAAAAATCTACTCAAAAATTAGATGATTAAAACATCTAAAAAACAAAAGGACAAAAACATCTGTCCCTTTGTTTACTAAATTTCAGCTAATTTCTTCGACATAAATAACACCTACAATATTAGCAATTTCTTCCATTAGTTTAAGGTGCTCAAATCTACCTGATAATTCCAGAGTAATAAATGACGCGATTTTTTTGTCTGGAACATCAAAATATTCAATTCTGTCAGAATTAACATCTCCAAATGCAGTTCTAGAATCAGTCATTCTAATGCCATTTTCTGCACAATAAACCAATACACGATTATAGGCTTCTGTAGATTTAACCACTATATACAATTCAATCATTTTAGAACGATTTCGTAGATATTTTTTTAGTGGTTGGAACATGGATATCACACCCCAAACAGAAATGGCTACTAAAAGAGCTCCCTCATAAAAACCTACTCCAATAGCTAATCCAATTCCAGCTGAAGCCCATATTCCGGCTGCAGTTGTTAAACCAGTTATTTTCTTTTTATCTGTAATAAGTATTGTTCCAGCCCCAAGAAAACCAACACCTGATATAACCTGCGCACCTAAGCGTGTAGGATCTCCTGTACCAAATTTATAAGATACGTATTCATTCGTCATCATAATTAAACATGCAGCCAGACAAACAATACTATGTGTACGAATACCTGCTGGTTGAGATTTACTTCCTCTCTCTAAACCAATTACACCACCAATAACTACTGATAAAACAATCCTGACAACTATTTCAATATGTGATAACCCAAGACTAGTGGCTGTCATGATTATTTCCTTACTTTACGCCCCGGTCTTTGTGTGAAGTATAATACAGTTCCAGAAACAATCATCAGAACAATTGTATAAACAAATACCAGAGCTTGTGCATTAGATGTTGCTGTTTCATCACCTGCAGATCGAATCGTAATACCTAATGGTTGAGCTAGGGGATGGTAAAGGAATACAGATAAGTCGAAGTCAGTTAATAAAGAGTTAAAGTTTAAAGCAATAACAGAGAGAACAACCGGTAAAATAAATGGAATGATAACCTTCATCATAGTATAAAAAGGTGAAGCACCCATACTTCTTGCTGCATCTTCCATCTCATCATCAACACTAAATAAAATAGCACGTACCATTCTATAAGAAAATGGGATTTTTACAACTATATATGCAATAAGTAGAATTACCAAACCACCTACCAAAATCTGATTCAAGACAAGAAATTGTGGCTGATTAAAAGTAAATAATAAACTTACTGCTAAAAGTGTACTTGGTAGTAACCAAGGAAGTAGAGCACCATATTCAAATAAGAAATCAAAACGAGATTTATGTTTTCTGACAACACGAGCAAATACAACTGCGAGAATTGTTGCTGTTGTCGCAGCAATAATAGAATAAATAAAGCTGACCAAGAATGGAGAGAATGCCGCACTATTACTAAAGAATAAGCGATAATTTTCTAAAGTAAAGTTTGATAATGTTAAGTTACCTGTTTGAATTGCAACTGGATCTGTAAATGAGTATAATACTATAAAAATTAGTGGAAGCATGAAAACTGTGAACAATCCATATGCTACAATGTGAGCAATGATATTCCAAGGCTTAGACGCAATTTTTTGTTTTTTAAGAGGCGCTTTAGTCTTAGAGATAGAAATATAATTTCCACCTTTTTCTATCTTATTCATGATAGTAAGCAAAATTGTAGTTGCAATACCTAAAATAATTGCAAGTAAGGCAGCTAAATCACGAGAATTCCCCATCCCTGCAAATGTAATAATCATTGGATTTATAGTTTGAAATTCTTTACCACCAACAATCATGGGTGCTGCTACTGCAGATAAACCACTAAGAAAAACCATAATAGTAAGTGCAAATAGAGTTGGAATTAAGGTTGGTAACACTACTTTTCGGAAAACAGTAAATGGTTTTGCTCCCATATTTCGAGCAGCCTCAATAGTGTGATAGTCAACGCTTCGAATTGTATTTGTTAAAAACAATGTATGATTAGCCGTTCCTGAAAATGTCATAATGAATAAGACTGCACCATACCCAATAAACCAGTTAGGGTCTAAAGAAGGGATAATATTTTGTAAAAATTTTGTAATCAATCCATATGGACCATAGACAAATTTATATCCAGTCGCTAAAACCACTCCTCCATAAATTAAAGAAGTCATATAACCTAATTTTAAAATTTTAGCACCTTTAATATCAAAGTACTCTGTAAATAGAACACAAAGAATACCTACGATATTAACTGTAATAATGAGTGAAAATGCTAACTTAAAACTGTTCATAATACTCTGAAGTGCTCTCTGAGATTTTAGAACACGATGTACAGCATCAAGGGAAAATTCTCCTCCTTTTACAAATACATTCACTACTAGATCAAAGTTTGGATAAATAATAAATGTTACTAAGAACCAGATTAACCCTAAACGAATAAGCCAATCTTTTAAATTTAATTTATGACGCATACTGCACCTCCTTAAAATTGCAGAACGTCTGATGGTGTGATAAATAATTCCACACTTTCTCCGACAGATCTAATAGCAGCCTGACTATCAATACTTGTTACATTAAGAATCTGACTTTCAGAAACTTTTATTGTATAGTGAATTGTAACTCCAGAAAACTCAACATCAATAATTGTCCCTTTTAGAATAAAATCTTGTTCAGTTTCACGATTGAATCGAACTTTCTCTAATCGAATGTATCCTTTTTTATCCTCTAAGAAAACGCTTGTATTTTTCAATAATACTTCGTGGACTGTTTCATCAGTCAAAACATTAATATCTCCAATAAAATCACATACAAATTCAGTTTGAGAATTATGATAAATTTCTACTGGTGTACCGACCTGTTCGATGTATCCATTGTTAAAGACTGCAATTCTATCAGATAAAGTCAAGGCTTCCTCTTGATCATGAGTAACATATAAAGTAGTAATACCTAACTCTTTTTGAAGTCTTTTCAACTCTTTTCTCAAATCTACACGTAATTTTGCGTCAAGGTTTGACAATGGTTCATCTAGACAAAGAATTTTAGGTTCAAGAACCAGAGCACGAGCCAATGCTACCCTTTGTTGTTGACCCCCAGATAATTCTGATACATTACGCTGTAACTGTTGATCAGAGATCTTAATTTTTGCTGCTACTGCTGATACTTTAGCTTTAATAACATCTGGAGCTACCTTCTTAACTTTTAAACCAAATGCAATATTATCAAAAACAGTCATAGTTGGAAATAGCGCATAAGATTGAAATACAATACCAATTCCACGCTTTTCAGGTTCCAAATGAGTGACATCTGTTCCATTAACTTCAATACTTCCTGATGATGGATTTAGAAAACCTACCAAAGCTCTCAAAGTAGTTGATTTACCACATCCTGAAGGCCCAAGAAATGTAAAGAATTCCCCTTCATGTATATCTAAATTCAGATTATCAATTGCAACAAAATCACCATATTTAATTTGAATATTATCAAATTTAATCATCTCACTAACTCCCTCTATTACTAAACCAAAAGCCTCTCTTTATTTCTTCTATAAATTTAGAAATAATAGAGAGACTTGGACATAAAAATTAACTCTTATTTCTTATTGTACGTATTCTAATTCAGCTTTTTCTACCCATTCATCCAAATGTTTTCCAACAGCTTCCCAGTCAATATTTTGTGGTTTCACTTGATCAACAAATTTTTTCGTATCTTCAGGTAACTCTGTTAGGGCATCTTTATTTGCAGGAATAGATCCAAAGTTCTTACTATATTCTACTTGAATTTCTGATTGACCAAACCAATCAATAAATTCTTTAGCTAACGCTTGTTTTTTACTAGTGCTTAAAACCATAGTTTGTTCAGTTACAAATGGTACACCAATCTCAGGAGTCATAACTTTGAAAACAACATTTTGTTCTTTTTGTCCAACTAATGCACCAGAACCCCACATCATTCCATATTGTATTGGATCTTCTTTATCTAACATCTTAACAATTGAACTTTCTCCCTTTTGAAGAGTGTATGCATTTTTCAAATATTCTTTTGCTGCTTCCCAACCTTTTTCGGAAACACCTAATTCACCTTTATCATCAAGGTATCGAACTAAGATACTTGCTAGAATTGCCCGTCCTGTACCACCTTGAAGACCAGAAATTGAATATTTACCTTTATACTTACTACCTAATTCAGTCCAATCTTTAGGCATTTCTTTTACATCAGGCGCTCCAATTAAAACTAATGGTTGAACAATCACAGGATTATAATAATTATCTTTATCTGATAAAGATTGATCAATTTTATCTAACCATTTAGGCTTGTACTGGACTAGTAATTTTTGATCTCTAATTTTATTTGAATCAACAGCACCAATTCCAAATACCATATCTGCAACTGCATTATTCTTCTCGGCAATAACACGGTCTGCTAATTGAGCGCCAGGAATATCAACCATTTTTATATTAAAACCAGCTTCTTTTGCTTTAGCAGTTAACCAATCACCACGACCATTTGAGACTGAGTTCGAATAGATTACTAATTCTTGACTTTTATCAGCTTTTTCTTCAGATGAAGAAGCAGTCGTAGAATTTGAACCTCCAGAGCAAGCAGCAAGTGTAGTAAGAGCAACTCCCGTTGCAAGTACAGTAGACCAAACTTTCATTTTTTTCATGATAAGTTCTCCTTTTTTATTATTTTATTTAAATTTTTCGTGATATGGAACAAATTGTCTCATATCTTCAAATACAGTATAGTCAATACGGTTTACAGTAATAGTTGGAATCTTCTCTAATAAAATTTCAGTTAATTCTGCTCTGACTTTAGTAAACTCTTCTTCCTCCTCTTCGGTTAGAGGAATCCGAAGATACCCAATTGAAATATGGAATTGATATCTATCATGATTAGGGAAACGAACACCTGCTTTTTCTGAGACATAAGTACGAATTTCTTCTAATCTCTTTGCAGAAGCTTCATCTGCAGGTTCAACTAGTATGTTTTGTTTTCCCATTTCAGTTATACGCATATGAATTTCTTCATCCAACAATGGAAAAATTTCAAGTTGTTTAGCAAAGTAATCATGTATTTCCTGTAAAGGTGTATCTAGAGGAAGATTACTGCTCCAAAACTCCGTTTCACGATTTTCATGGCACAACAATTCAATTACAGTCATGTGAATAGAATTCCTTGGAGTTAAAGTAAACTTATCGATAAATGGTAATTCTCTATAACGTGATTGAATAATATCAACAACTTCCATCAAATCTTGTTTAGTATAAAGATTTGCTACAACTGTATTCCCAGGGAAATGATTAAATTCCCCATTCTCTTTGAACTTAATTTTTGTTAAGTTTTTCATATAAAGACCTTCTTTTTTATATTTGACATCGGTGTCACTGTGTTTACATTATACAATGAAACCGTTTCCTTTGTCAAGCACTTGCAAACATTTTTTTAAATTTATCTTTCATTAAATATGCATTTCATTAAAAGGTTAAGTAATTTTTTCAAAATACAGCACTCATATAGACAGTATCATCAATTATAGCCATTGGGATTTTTTGATTGCCAATTCCATGTATCTCTACACATGTCTTCAATCGATTTTGTTGTCCTCCAATTTAATTCCTTATATGCTTTGTCTGCATTTGCATAACAAGTTGCAACGTCTCCTGAACGTCTTGGAACTATTTTATAAGGAATAGGGATCTTATTAACACTTTCAAATGTATTTACAAGTTGTAATACACTAGTGCCTTCTCCCGAGCCTAGGTTATAGATATAAACATCTGTTTTTTCAGATACTTTTTCTAAAGCTTTTATATGTCCTATTGCTAAATCTACTACATGGATATAATCACGCACACCAGTACCATCAAGCGTATCATAATCATTTCCGAACACACTTAGCTCTGACAGCTTACCTACCGCTACTTGTGCAATATAAGGCATCAAGTTGTTAGGAATTCCTGAGGGATCTTCCCCAATAAGCCCAGACTCATGAGCACCAATTGGATTGAAATAACGAAGCAACGCAATACTCCATTCTGAATCTGCCACATGAACATCTTTTAAAATTTGCTCAAGCATCACTTTCGTATACCCATAAGGATTTGTCGCACTTGTTTGCATCGTCTCAATTAGAGGTGACTGATTGTTAATTCCATATACAGTCGCACTTGAAGAAAAGACAATCTTTTTAACATTAAATTCTGACATCACTTCAACAAGTGCCAATGTACTCATAATATTATTTTTGTAGTACATCACAGGCTTTTGCACGGATTCTCCGACAGCTTTATAACCTGCAAAATGAATTGCAGCCTCAATCGATTCTTGTTCAAAAACTTTTCTCAATCCTTGTTTATCACAAACATCTAATTCGTAAAACACAGGACGTTGCCCTGTAATTGCTTCAATACGATCTAATACTAAAATGCTTGAGTTTGAAAGGTTGTCGACAATAACGACTTCCTTACCTAAATTTAGTAATTCTACTACGGTATGGCTACCAATATAACCAGCTCCGCCTGTTACCAATATTGCCATTTTTACTTCCTCCTAATTAATTCCAACCGATTTAACAAATCTCATAAATGCTTCATGTCCGGTTTGAGTATTCTTATAAACACCTGCATCTTCGAGAACTCTCGCAAATACTTGCCCTACTTCATGTTGAACTACGCTATGAACCTCCTCCTCTTTAAGTCCAGGATATTTTTCTTTCAATTGAACGGCCCATTCTAAATGATAATCAGCAATTGCGTTATCTTTTCCTAAAAGATATTTCTCAACTTCTTCTAACTCTGTTTTCAAACGAGGTGGTAAAATCGCAAGTCCCATCACTTCGATTAACCCAATATTTTCCTTTTTAATATGTTGTACATCTTGATGAGGATGGAAAACACCATCTGGGTATTGTTCAGTAGTATGATTATCTCTTAGAACAATATCTAATTCATATCTTCCGTCCACTTTACGAGCAATAGGAGTCACCGTATGGTGTGGGACATCTGCAGTCATTGCAATGATGTCTACTTCTAAATCTGAATATTCTCTCCACTTGTTTAGAATTTTAGTAGCTAAATCTAACAATCGATTTTTATTTTCACTTTGTAACCTAATTACTGACATTGGCCATTTTACAATACCAGCATTAACATCCTCAAAGTCTTTAAAACGAAATTCACTCTCAAATTTTGCTTTTTCCATTGGGAAAATATATTTCCCTCCCTGGTAGTGGTTATGACTAAGAATGGAGCCTCCTGAGATAGGAAGATCAGAATTTGAACCAGCAAAATATCCTGGCAAAATATCAACAATCTCCAATAATTGTTCAAATGTTTTAGAGGTAATAGCCATTGGTACATGTTGACTATTCAAAAATATCGCATGCTCATTAAAATATGAGTAGGGAGAATACTGGAATCCCCATACTTCGTCACCAAGTTTCAACCGAATAATTCTATGATTCGAACGTGCTGGATAATTTATTCGCCCCTGATATCCTTCATTTTCCATGCATAGTAAACATTTGGGATAATTAGTTGCTTTTACTAATTTTTCAGCAGCAATTGTTTTTGGATCTTTTTCGGGTTTTGACAAATTTATCGTAATCTCTAGCTCTCCGTATTTAGTTGATGCTCGAAACTCAATATTCTTAGCAATAGCAGAAGTTTTAATATAATCACTATCTTTACTTAATTTATAAAACTCTTCAACTGCTTCTTGAGGTGATATATCATATGAACTCCAAAAAATATCATTTAATCGACTAGGTAAAGGAACTATGAAATTCATTAACTCTGCTCCTAAACATTCCTTTTCCTCGATTAAATCTTTAATTTTACCGTTTTTTAAGGCGATTTCCACTAAGTAATCTTTTATTACTTTCAGGTCATTTTCATCGGAAATACAATCAGTTCCCTCCTCACCTATTAACGCTAGTACTCTATTTTTCACATATATTTTGTCAATTTCATTATACATTCCGTATTCAATTACTCTATCAACAAAATTATCAATAATTGTTTTCATATATTTTTCTTTCTAATTTATGTTCCCATATTTTCTATACATTATCCATTTATAAATTGCTTGCGTAGTATGAGCAATTTTATCAAGGTGATGAATAATATCTAAAGCACCAATTACTTCAGAAACATTCCCATCATCTTCAAATATGTAATTCATGATTTTCTTTTCAATATTTATACTAAGCTCTTCTATCTCATTCTGTTTTTGTATAACAACCATATCTAAACATCCAGATTGTTCCTCTCTATAACAAGATATAGCCCTATTCATATGCAGTCCGATAACTTCATGAAGTATTTTTATTTCTGAAATAATTTTCTTCAAAATTTCATTGTTTTGAATAATCTGTAGATTTTTTAAAATTTCAACAATTCTATCCCCAATACGTTCAATGTCAGTTGATATTTTTATTACACTAATAATTCTTCTTAAGTCATATGAAACAGGATGTTGTAAACAAATTAACTCAAATCCTTTTTTATCAATATTTAGAACTGACTCATTTATGATTAAATCTTCTTTAATCAATTCTACTCGTTCTTCATTTGATAAATATTCAAATAACTTCTCGTATTTATCAAGCACAGATACCCAAATAGTCTCTAAATTATTTGATAATTCTATAATTTCATTTTCTAAATATAACCTTAACATTTAGGTACCTCTTCTTAACAAAGTTCAATAGTAACAATTAATATTTTAAACAATATATCAAACATCAATAACTAGAATACTTGCATCATCCTTCTTTCCATAGATTGGATCAATAGCAGAAGAATTAAATCTCATCTTAATTAACTCTTCAAAAGTCTTATTTTGATTATTTTGATAGAATTCATAAAAGCCATCGCTCATTAAAACAATTTGTTCACTAGTAACATCTATTTGATTAATAATAGCATGGTCTAAAAATCTCTCATCCAACGAACCTATCCAGTACCCACTCGGTTGATTAGATAATTTTCTGATTTTTTGTAAAATAATTTTTTTATTTAAAGCACTATTTGTACCAATTGAATCTTTTATCTCATTTTTTCCTTTTTCAAATAAGTTATCTACTCTATGATCAGTTATTTCCATTTCGTTTACTAACATGACGCAGTCACCTAGCATCATATACTCCAACTTTTTTTCTGAAAGTTTAGCAAATATAAAAGCAAATGTTGGTAAGCGATAATACTCTGTTAATTCATATGAGTTTAAACCGATTTCATCTTTAACCTCTAGTAAAGCAGTTTCAAATATTTGTTTAAGAGTTTTTGATTCTTTACAATTAACCGACAAACTTTCTGATAAAATATGTACAACTTCTGAGACTGAATAACCTATCTCCTCTTTAGAATTATATAAATCTGTAGCTCCATCGATAATCCAAAAATACTGATTTTGTGAACCTACAGTATCCTCATTTTCTACAGAACTTCCTTGTATCGAACAAATTTTATTTATCTTTACCATAATACTTCAACCCTTTTAGTGTCAAAAGTAAACCAATTCCTGTCACTGTTAAGAATAGTTCCATAATCTTGTTCGAACCAGTCTTTGGTAATTTTTGTTTTACATCTACTATTTCTTTAGATTTATTAATATGATTTTCAGTTTCTCTGCCATCTCCAACTATTTTATAGTTTACTTCTTCTGTCTTATTATCTTGTTTATTGTCGATCTTGTCATTCATTTGTCTATTATCTTTACTTGAGTTAAACTCTCCGTTCTTCTGGTTACTATCAATTACATTATTTGAATTAGATTGTTTTTCCTCTTTGTTTTTTTCTTTTTCGTTTTTATCACTTAAATTATTTGTTACAATTTTGTAAAGCCCATTCTCCGTTACAATATTGAAATTACCATCGCTATCACGTATAACAGGTTCTTTCTCATTTGCATTAGATTTGATGAATGATATATACTTACCGGATAAATTATAAAATTGGTTATTTAAAACGGTTATTTTACCCTTTGAATCCTCAATAACAATTCCTTCTTTACCACCGAATATACTATTCTCTGAGACTACTAAATTATCACTAACTCGTAATAATTCAATATTTGGTTGTTCTGTTTCCTTAGAATTATTATTAATTACATTTTTTGTTACAGTAATATCTGATACTTTTCCTAAATATTCTGCACTATCTTTTGCAACTCGTATCGCTTTTGTTTTAGGATCGGCAATATTAAATATATTTTCGGCGATAACCACCTGTTTATTTAAATCTAATAGGTCTTTAGTGTTTTTATAGCTATAAGCATTTACTAAAGCTGCTCCGCTTTCTCGATAATGTACACTCTCTCCTTTAACTTTCTTATCAAAGCGATTTCCTTTGATTAATACATCAGTGAATCCTGTAAAACGTACACCTGCATACATCATGTTATCAAAATGATTATTTAAAATTTTAATATTAGAGGGGTTCTGTGTCGACAATGTTTGATAGTGTGTGCCAATTGCTGTTACTAATTCCCCAGATTTATCACTTTTGCCAAAATAGGAATTTTGAATAGTCACATTTTCAGATTTTTTCCCATCATCATTCAAGGCATAAGGAAAACCTTTTCTAGTTAATGGTTCAATCTGAATGCTCTCCTTACTTATGATTTGCCCATCCTTCATCGTTTTGGGTAAGGCTTGCCCAAGAAAACGAGAATTATCAACTAATACATTTTTCGAACCTGCAATTTGAATAGCATGCCCTTGATAACTATCCTTGAATGTTACATTTTTTATAGTTACGTTATTTGAATTCCCAATAGCAAATGCACCTGAAGAATTTATAAGTGGTAGATTTTTTGCTTTAGTTCCTTCTTCATTCAAAGCACCGTTCATATCAATCGTACCACCAGAATAACTAATATCTTCTATTGGGCCCCATTCTACTTGCGCACCATCATCCGTAAATAAACCTGTCATAAAAACAATGGAAGGGTGATTCTTAATATTTATACCATTTAGAATTGTAGCTTTCTCATTCAATTCTAAGTGTGTATGACTTTTTAAAAAAACAATTTCTTTTACTAAATAAGTTCCTTCAGGAAAATATACATTTCCTCCACCTAGCCCTTGAGCTGCAGCATCTATTGCATCTTGAATTGCTTGTCGATCATCATGAATCCCATCACCTACTGCACCATAATCTTTTACACTTAAAGCAGTATCTTCAAATTCTTTTTTGATAATTCTGTCACTTATAACATCTTCCTTATAACTCTTATTTTCATTAGTAGATGTTACTGTAGATTCAACTGTTCTGTTGTCTAATTGTGAATTGGAACGAATAGTACCATTAGAGCTGATACTATTAACACTTAACGAATTATCTAAACCATTAGTGGTTGAATTAGAGGCAATCATTTCAGCAGAACGATTCTGATTAACAGTTGGTGAATTATCTAAATCATTAGTAATTGCATTAGAAGACTCTTTTGTAGCCATCGGTGAAGAACTAGTAACAACTTCATCCGCTAAAATACCTTGGCTTCCCAAAATTGAAATTGCCAATAGTACCGAGCAAGTCCCCACCTTTAATTTACGAATACTGAATACCTCATTAGGAACAAAATATTTCATCAGAACCTCCAATTTTTTTACTATTTTTTAACAATTGATTATTACTTTTCTTAAAATAGATAGAGTGACACCGCTGTCATTATCTTTATCATATATTTTCCAAATTGAATTGTCAAGGAATAACACAAGAAAATATTAAAATTTATACTCTTCGGAAATCTCTTCAAACTAGGTCAGTGCCGCCTTGCCCTAAGTCTAGGTTACTGACTTGGTCAGTTCTATAGTAGATTGAAACTAGAATAGTACACCTCTACTTATAAAACATTGTTAGAAATCGATTTGACTATCCCGATCGATTTATCCTATTCTTATTTCATTTTACTATATCTACAACCTCAAAGCAGGGTTTTGAGCTATCTATGGCCAACTTCCTAGTTTGCTCTTTAGCCTTCCATTCAAAAGTGATGCTATCTTTCTTAGCTTGAATATAAAATATCCCATTTACTATATTTAAATTTATTGATATGTTGTAAATTATAAATGAAAGAACAAATACCTTGTCATACAAGCATTCGCCAGGGATATTTACCTGAATATCGCTCATATGGCGGATTGAAACTAAAACACTACAATATATTTCTTAAATAGACCTTCTATAAAAGCTAGATTTAACCTCGATAAAAATAGATGCAGTGCTTCTAAAATACTGGAATAGGGCATATAGGTAATCGTAGACAAGTGTTTTATAGATTATCTCGCAGGAGATCTAATGATGTATAGCAAGCATCACTAAACATATAGAATATCTGTATTATTATAATATCAACATGCTATAAATTCTATCATGCAAAAGAATGACTAGAACATGAAAGACAGGCACAAAACTTTGAACAATATTCTGAAAACAAAAAAAAGACGCGAGTTTCCACAATCTCACTCATGGAAACTCACGTCTTTCAAAAAATAGGGTGAATTGAAAACTAGAACAAGACACTAGATTTTCTAAATGATGTCTAGTAAGGATTCTAAATGCTACACTAAATTGCTCACATCTTATTTCAAACCACGGGACTCCCACAAGAAAGGAAAATCCTATAAAAATTCTCTCTCTCTGAGGAGAAAGGAGCCTCAACTACAGGTGTAAACTATTATCAATTGAAAACAACAGTTTTTACACTCAATTAGACTTTTTAGGGACAGGATCACTTTCGCTTGACTGTAGTTTGTCATTTTTTTGATAAAGTTAGTACTTTTTCAGAAACTGTTTTGAAAGTCTCAATGATATAGTCCACTTCTTCATCGCTTAATTTAGTGTGAAGAGGGAGCGTAATTTCATTTTCAAAGAAGGCATAGGCTCTTGGATAATTCGCCATATCAAAGCCAAGATTCTTATAGGCTGTCAAGAGCGGAAGTGGCTTGTAGTGTACATTGCTTGCAATTCCTGCTTTAGCTAATTCTTGGATGATAAGATTGCGTTCTTCTAAGCTCGCTCCTTCTACATGGGTAATGTAGAGATGGCGTGAAGATTCAACAGTATCAGTCTTGTGTGCCAATGGATGGATGCGAGAACCTGCAAAACCACGATCATAGCGGTCCACAATGTCCTTACGACGTTCTAGCAAACCAGAGTAACGGTCCAATTGTACCAAACCAAGCGATGCCATGATATCAGTCATATTGCACTTGTAGGCTGGTGTGACGATATCGTATTCCCATGACCCCAGTTGCATCTTGGCAAGGGCATCCTTAGTTTGCCCGTGAAGGGAAAGGATTTGGAATTCCTTGTACATCTCTTCGTCGTCAATCGCTGGATTGGCCTTCCAAGTCGCACTTCCACCTTCTGCCGTTGTAAAGTTCTTAACGGCGTGGAATGAGAAGGAAGTAAAGTCAGCGATAGAACCAGAAGGTTGTCCTTTATAAGTAGATCCCAAAGCGTGGGCACTATCAGAGACAATGACAATACGGTTAAAGGCCTTTTGCCACTTGCTTGAAGCGGTGAAGAAGTCACGTTTTTTCTCCACGACTTGGAACAAACGGTCATAGTCGCAAACAATCCCCGCAAGCTCTACTGGGATAATCACCTTGGTTTTTTCAGTGATAGCTTGCGCAAGCAGGTCATAGTCCATCTCAAAAGTATCTGCTTGGATATCCACCATGACAGGGGTTGCTCCCACGTGCGTGATGACACTACATGAAGCTGTATAGGTCATGGCTGGAACGATGACTTCATCACCAGGTCCCACTTCCAAAACGCGTAAAATCAACTCAAGAGCGGCAGTCGCAGAGTTGAGGCAGACAGTCTTAGGCGTCTCTGTATATTGAGACAAGCGACGCTCTAGTTCTTTTGTCTTAGGACCTGTTGTGATCCAACCAGAACGCAGAGTGTCTGCTACTTCAGCAATTTCTGCTTCCGTAATATCGGGTGGTGAAAATGGAATATTGTAATTTGGCATTGATTTGCTCCTTTTATCTGTACTCATTTTCTCATGACTACTTTATTTTAGCACTTCAAACACGGTTTGAAACATGATTTTGATGTCTCCAAGGAAACTAAACTCTCGGAGATAGGCGAGGTTATAGCGCATCTTTTCAGGAAGAACATGCTCCACATAGGCCTGATCAACCGACAAACCTTTCTCCGTCATTTGACTGATGATAGTGTCCTCATCCTTGTAGTGAATGCTGGCTGGAGAGGTAATTCCTGCTGGCAAAAGCAAGGTTGCCATCATTTCAGGGCTATACTGCTCTGTGTAACGAGGTACTTCAGGACGCGTCCCTACAAAAGACATTTCGCCTTTAAGGACATTGACCAGCTGAGGCAGTTCGTCCAAACGCACACGGCGGATAAAATTGCCAACCTTGGTAATGCGGCTATCGTTAGCAGAAGTCACCAGACTTCCTTTTTTGTCCGCATCCGTCACCATGGTACGGAACTTCCAAATCTTGAAAGGTCGATTGTACTGGGTCACGCGCTCTTGTTTGTAAATCACTGGCCCCTTGCTATCCAACTTGATCCAAATGCTCAAGATGAGAAAGATGGGTGAGGTCAGAACCAGTACTACCAAGGCTAGAACCCAATCCAAGCAACGCTTGAAAATCAGCGAACTCTTCCTTTTAGAGACAAGATGGTAGTAAGACTCAACCTCGCTTGATTTCATTTCCACGGGCAAGTCTTCCCATTTCAGCATGCTGTTCTCCTTTGTTTTTATTATACTATTTGTCAACATTTTTCATTATACCACAAAATGGAAAAGGCGGTGAAAGAAATCTGTAATTTGAAGGATTTCCTTCTTTTACTCAATGAAAATCAAAGAGTGTTAGGACATGGCCCCTGCCTGCAAGCTATACATCTTGTGATAGGTTCCTCCCAAGGCCAAGAGTTCTTCATGAGTTCCACTCCCGACTTTATCACTT
>NZ_VMNC01000150.1:0-4857 GCF_013277505.1 Streptococcus sp. k-378
ATGACAGTAAGTGTGAGGCTATTTCTTCATTGGAAAATATATTATTAAAAGTCTCCTCAAATACTCTGATTTATTTAAAGGCCTTGAATACTCTATCTAATTTCTATTCCTTAGAGGGTCGTGAACAAGAATATGAGGCAAACTACTCTCATTTGATGGAGTTATATCAGACAAAAAATTTTGAGCATCAAGAGTTTTTATTTGGCTACATCAGAGTTCGTTACAACTACGCTCACTACCTAGTATCAAAGGAAAAATATAACGAAGCCATCCAAGAAGCTCTTGAGACGATTGAACTCTGTAAACAAAGACAGACAAGCTACCAACTAGCTCCCCTGCTCGTTCTCGTTGGAAATTGTGGAACACAATTCCTTGGCAAAGAACAAGTCAAAAATTATTATATAGAAGCAAGAGAGCTATGCAAGATTTATAACAATCCTTTCTCTGTGAAAATCGCAAGTTTTTCCCACCTTTTCTCAATACTGAAACAACATCTTTCCAGAACTTCAATAATTTCTTTTTGTATTAAATCATTATTTAACTAAATCTTTGGAGGCAATACGTTTTCAAAGCTACTTTTTACCATAGATTTTGAGCTTTCAACACATATTACTAAGCCAAAAATGCTCTAAATTTTTGAAATTCTAACAAATTCCACTCAACTTTATCATCATATTTGACTTTCACAATATCTTTCTCAAAATAACATGGAATAAAGATAGTTTTCTTTTGAAACGGGTTCAGAAGTAACCGTATCAAGTGCTAATAATGCTTGAGTTAATTTACAAGAACCTACTCCAGTGAAATGATCCTATCACATTGCCGTGCTTGCTCCATGTTATGCGTAACAATCAAAATTGTTTTACCAAATTGATCTCTCAAAGTTCGAATCAAATCGAATGCTTTTTGAGACATTTCAGGATCTAACGATCCGGTTGGTTCATCTGCTAGGACAATATCTCCGGGCTTTAAAATAGCTCTCACAATCGCAATTCTCTGCTGTTCACCTCCCGATAATTCATTGACTTTACTATTTAACCGATTTTGTAGACCAACAAATTCTAGCGTTTCCTTGATTCTCTGCTCTTTCTCCTGTCTAGAGAAATTCGAAAAAGTCATGGCAAGCATCAGGTTATCTTTCACACTAGATGTAGAAATGAGTGCATTGGATTGAAAAAGATAGTTGATGACATTCCTTCGATAATGAACTGCTGATTGCGAATTTACCTTAGGCAAAACTTTTCCGTTGATTAGGATTTTACCACTGTCAACAGTATCCAATAGTCCAATCATATTGAGGATAGTCGATTTTCCAGAACCAGAAGGTCCTACTAAAGCTACAAATTCATTTTCCTCAATATCAAAGCTTAAGTCTTTGAAAATTTCTCTTGAACCAAATTGTTTTGATACATTTTGTACTGAAATTCTAGACATGAGATTACTCCTTAAATGATTGTATGATACTCTCTCCTTCTTTACGGAACAAACTGAAGTAAAGAAGCATTATCTGAAAAGCAAATGTAGCTAGTGTCATGACTATTCCCAACTTAGAACCCACCAAGATAGAAACGATTAGTTCCATCACAGAAAAACTAATAATGAGAGAAACCACACCAATATATCTTTTCCATGGTGAGAATCCCATAAAGTATTGAACATACAATTTTTCTTCAAATAACAAGCGGTACATTAAGACAAAACTCCAGAAAATAGCCATCATCGTAATGATGATAATCGCTATAATCGTGCCGAAAAGATAAAATGTATAACTCAGATCTTTTTGAAGACCATTGATAAAGTTCTTGACAGTTGTAAAACTCAACCGATTATCCGTTAAATCTGGAAATTCTGTTTCTAAAACGGACACTACCTGTTCCATTGTTTCCCTATCACGAATCTTCAAAAGACCATTATAGCCGCTGACAACTAAGTTTGCCGACTCCATGAAATATAGATTCTCTGGTGTTGAGACAAAAATAACTGGATTCTCACTAGTTGTACCATAAGAAATGGAATCTGACCAAGTAAATATTGGTCGAGACGGTTGGTAAACCTTGAACATAAATTTCGGATTTTCTGTGAAATTAGTTTGTAAATCTCCCGGTTTTACAGTGACACTTTCCTGTAAATAAGCCTTCATCGCCTCAAGTTCTTCTGTATTGAGCGTGTTAGGTAGAAGATAAAGTCGAGTACCATTCCTCATCTCTAGCAACTCCTCATCACTTAGGGGAATACCTAACTCTTGCAGGTAATTATAGGAGAATTTCAAATACCAAAATGGTTTTTTAGGGACATGTTGGTATGTCCCATAGACTGCATCAAGGTACTCCTGATTAAGAAATTTTCCTTGGGCAATATAGACACCTGGAAGCTCAGATATACGCTGGTAAAAGTTATACATACTACGCTCAAGGGAATTTGTAGTTCCTGCATATGTACCTACATCATCTCCCTCAACAAAGCTGGAGATAACGTACATATCTTCAACATTTTTCCACTCCCTAGATACTTTCATATTATCAATAAACTGATTCGTTGGAGCATCTAAAGAGTAACTGACTGCGATTAACAAACCAGCTACCAAGGTATAGAATAACAAGCAGGTTACCATTAAAGGCTTCATTGGTAATCGTTTATGAATTGCGGCTAATGGAGAAACCGAATAAACAATAATCGTTGGAATAATGAATATCAATAGTAGCAACAAGACTGAGAGGCTGACTCCAGCAAAAACTAGAATAAACGATGATAAACCAAAACTAGACCAGCCTGACAACAACCAACTACATAAAGAGATAATTGGAATAATGTAGATTGAAAATAGTAGAGAATTTTTGAAAAAAGCAGACCATAATTCTTTTCTATCCCATCCTAAAAGAATCAATGTTCCGAAATGTTTAAAGGATTGAAGAACACAGATTAAGAATAGAATCAGTAAAATGAAGGCATTTACTAAGATGCTGATAGCAAGTATTATTCCCCAAATTCCCTGATCAGTACTACTTCCAAAACTTTCTTTTGTCAAATCCTCAACAGAAATACCTGACATCTTTGAAAGATGCAACAGAAAGTTATCTCTTGAGACAGCATCGTGGAGACCATTGATATGGTATATCCCATTGATCGTATTAGTGTTTTGAAAAGTATAATCTAATCGTTCAATGACTACAGGTGTGCTAAATAATAAATCTGGAAGCTCGTAAAGCATATTATTTGAGCCTTTGTCAAGTCCAATAGTCATACTATTATCACTATGAGATAATAAATCTGCAAATTGTTGTTGTGAGACTACTATTTTACCCGTACTTTCAAAATCTGAAAAACCAGCAGAGCTGCCAAGGATGTCTATATAAATCCTATTTAGACCTTCTCCTGTATCACTACTTTCAGAACGTTTTGTCCATATGGACAAGTCACTCTGTTCTAAAAAATAATTAAATACATCTTGTGATTGCTCTTCTGTTAACTTCTGAAGATAAACTGTTACAGTTTCGGAATGATGATTATAACTCTGCCATGACTGTTGATACTGTAAACCTGCTAAAAAAATTGCCACCAGAGCAAGTAAGACACTCTGGATGGCAATCAAAAACAGGATTAAGTATTTCATTTTACCTAATAACATGTTTTTGTATGTCATAGGTACTTACCTACAATTCCAGTAACATTCAGCTGTAGCAGTTCCGATGAATTTAGAAACACGTGCTTCTACTCCAGGTGATTGCCAGCCTGAGAATGCCCCGTTAGCAGTTGCTGAGTGTTCGTAAACACTAGACTGAACATTTGAATAGCTCCAAAGGCCAGCAGTACGACCATAATCCCAATAAACTGCAGTACCTTTATACCAAACTGTTGCAGCTGAAACAATCGAACCACCTGCACCAGCTAAAGTCAGTGCAAGTAAAGATGTTGTAATTATTTTTTTTATGCTTTTCTTCATCGTAAAGCCCTCATTTCTTTCACTTAAAATCTAACAATAACAATGACTGCATTTAGAAATATCAACAAATCATACCCTAGTACATCGGAATCCCTTCTTTCTAATTAAAAATTAGATAAAACAGAAATACTATATAGTTAATAGTATTTTCATCATTTAATCAACTAATCAGCCTTCCCAACATCAAGACCATTGGACTTCTTTTGCGATTGCACTCGAATCTCCAATTGTTTATTCTTCTGAATAAACTGTTGGTAAGGAATTGTATTACTAAACATAAAAACACCTAGCAATGCAAATGTAACTAATTTTTTAATTCCACGTTTTTTTCTCATGCAATGAAACCCCTTTCTTTTTCCTTGTTTTTATTCTAACAGATATATTTTATTTAGCCAAGTGTTTTTATTGCATTTTGAACTTTTTTTCTTATTATTACCATAAAGAATTATTTGTTTCTTTAACTTACTATTTTGAACTAAAAATTTTATAATGAAATTAAGCAAATAGGAAGGTTTATTATTTTTAATGAATACACTCGCAGAGAAATTCAGATTGAAAAGAAAAGAGTTGAGACTCTCCCAACAAACTCTTGCAGAAGGAATTTGTGAACAAAGCCAGATTAGTAAAATTGAGAGAGGGCATTTCATTCCCTCCGCAGACCTTTTGTTCAAACTCTCCCAACGACTCGAAGTGCCATTAGATTATTTTTTTAATGAACAAATTGAAATTAAATCTAACCTCTCTAATTTCAAGCAATTATCTGCTCGATTATTAGATGACAGAAATTATGACAATTTAGAATATCTTTATAGAATAGAGATTGAACGAAGTACTTTTCTAACACTAGAAGACCGAACTTACCTTGAATGGATTAAAGCTATTATTGACTTCTATCAATATGACAGTAAGTGTGAGGC
>NZ_VMNC01000151.1:0-8431 GCF_013277505.1 Streptococcus sp. k-378
ATGACCTCCATCGAAAGATAGTTGGTAAAAAGACTTGTTTTGGAAGTGATGATTTGGTAAACTGTTCATGTGAGTTTCCTTTCTTTTTGTGTTTTTTTCTACACTTATACCATAAAGGGGAAACTCTTTTTTGTCTAGTAAAAAACACCCATTGGGTGAAAAAAGAAACCATCCAGGATCTAAGCTAAGGCAAGGATTCTGGAGGGTTTTTAGATTAGGGGTGAATAATTGGGGTTAACGGTTATTTATACATATCTATTTTTTCAAATCTTCAGTCATATGTTCACCTGTGACCTAGGCTTTACGAGTGCCTTGCTCTACCAACTGAGATAAATCGGCGATTACACTTACAGTATAGCACTCTGAGAATAGATGTCAAGGAATTTTCATCTCTATTAGAAAAAGCCTGTCCTAAGACAAGGCTTTGAGTTTCTTCATCTTAGGATCCAGCACTTTCATAAGAATCCAAGCCCCTGTCCCATAGTTTCAAGGAAATACCAAAAAAGACAAGGGAAATCAAAATCAAACCTCCAATGTTAAAGAGTACATCCTTGTCCTGCAAAAAATAGCTAGCAGGATAGTAGGCCGTAAAGGCAAAAGGCACGATAAAGCTAATCAACCAACGAAGAAGAGAATTGTAAATCGAAATCGGATACTTTGCAAAATCATTAAACATATAGAAAATGTAAATCATAGCCCCTGACTGCTTGGTCCAAAAAGCGATGCTGGCTGTCGCGATTTTAAGAGAAGTATAAATCAAGGTCGCAAAAGGAATACAGACTAGGAAAAGCAGGAATTTTGGAAGAGTCCAAGCAATGCTGGTCATGGTTGTTCCCAATAAAATACCACCGACCAAGAGTTCGCCTAAGGCATCAATCTGAAAGGTCTCAACCAAGATGTGAAAGAGAGGATTGATAGGACGAGTCAGATACTTATCAAATTCTCCTTTTCGCACCAAGCGTTGCCCCAGTGCCCAGAGATTGTCAAAAAAGAGATGATCCAAGCCCTTAGGAATCAAGGAAAAACCATAGATAAAGGCAATTTCTTGAAAAGTCCAACCTTCTAGGGATGGGATGTGTTGAAAGATGACATTGAGAAATAAGAGATTCAGGCCTTGAGTCAGAAAGACTCCCAAGACACCAACCACAAAATCCACCTTGTATTCCATGATTTGCTTGATGTATTGTCTGATAAAAATCAGATGCATGCGTTGATATTTTTTCATACTAACCTCCTTGAATGGTGATAAAGGACTGGACTCGTTTCCAAATCAACTGAGACAAGCCCACCATCACTAAGAGCCAGAAAAACTGCAAAGCGAGTGCCTGAAGCATCTGATTAGCATCGTATTTCCCAACAATAATCATGACTGGGGTATAAATCAAGGATGAAAAAGGCAGGAAGGACAGAATATCTGCAACAACCTTTGGAAAGAAAGCCAAGGGAATCAAACTTCCAGACATAAAGGCCACTATGGAAGTCTTGAGTAGATTGGAACCCCAAAGATTTTTAAACACAAAGGCTGAAAATCCAAAGCAAATATTAAAGAAAAAGTTAATCAGATAAGCCAAAGTTAGGCTAAAGAGATAAAGGACAGTTAATCCCAGCACTTCTACAATCCCTTGCCCAGATAAGATTTTCATCAAAACAATGACACTTAAAAATGGAAGGCCAACGCTGATAAAAATCAACCACTTGGAACCAAGCTCGGTGAAAAGATAGGAGGCCGCAAAATGCACTGGTCGCAACAAACGCATGATAATGGAGCCATCCTTGACCTCCTCCCCAATCATAAAGGACGAATCGGATCTAGTCAGAAGATTGGTCACAAAACTCATGATGATGTAGAGGGTGATATCCGCCATACTGAAGCCCTGAATCAAAGACTCTTGCGAAGAATCAAAGACAGCCTTCCAGAGATAAAAGGCCACAAAAGCCCCCATGACATCGCCAATCCGATAGAGAATAAAGTTGACTCGGTAAGTAATCAACTCCTGAACCCCTGCATTGATAAAGGGTTTATAACGTCTCCACAATTTGATCATCCTAGAGCTCCTTTCGGTAGAAGCGACGGATAATATCCTCAATATCCGTATCCACCATCTTCAAATCGCGGATTTCAAAATCAGACAGGGTTTGCTTGATAATGTCAGCTGACTGGTAGCGAGAACTATCAAATTCAATGTTGAGGCTGTTTCCTTGTCTATCAATGGTCATATCAGACAGACCTTCATAGTGAGAGACGAGATGACTTTGACCTGGTAGCAGTTCAAAAGAGAGAGTCTTCATCTTACCAAAGGTATCCTTGAGTTGGCTCACCGTTCCATCAAAAATCTCTTGCCCCTTGTCAATCATGAAAATCCGATCACAAAGTTGCTCAATATCACTCAAATCGTGAGTGGTCAAAAGAATGGTAGTTTCTTCCTCTTGATTGATCTGAGTAATTGCCCGACGAATATTATCCTTAACCGAAACGTCCAAACCAATGGTCGGCTCATCTAAAAAAAGAACCTTGGGATTGTGGAGCAAGGAGGCCGCAATATCCGCCCGCATCCGTTGTCCCAGTGAAAGAGTCCGCACGGGATCCTTGATAAAGTCCTTCAAATCCAAGACTTCATTCAAAAAGTCCATACGCTTATGAAAGAGCGAGTCTGGCACATCATAAATCTCTTTTAAGACAGTGTAGGTCTCTTGCAGAGCCAAATCCCACCATAGCTGGGTGCGTTGTCCAAAGACTACGCCAATATCTTTGACATAATCTTGCCGATTGTCCTGGGGAATCTTGCCGTTAATCCGACAAAAACCAGATGTTGGTTTCAAAATTCCTGTCAGCATTTTAATGGTTGTCGACTTCCCAGCACCATTTGCCCCGATAAATCCTAAAATCTGCCCTTTTGGAACTTCAAAGGTCAAATCCTTGACCGCTTCAAAGGTCTGCTTTTCAGGATGAATAAAGGAGCGCAAAGCCCCCTTCAAGCCCGGTTCCTTAACAGTCTTCACAAAATTTTTCTGAAGATGTTCCACTTCTATCATTGCCATATCTATCTCCCTATCATAAGGAATAGCAACATTGTGTTTTTAACTACAAATATTCTAAATCCTTACTTTCTACACCTTCTATATTTTATTACTACAGAAGGCTTTATACCAATCTATTATAGTCCAATAAAAAACAGAATGCAAGCGTTTGCCTATGGATTGTGAAATTAGGATTTCTCTCATAAAATAATACTTTTAATCAAAAATTCAGTTGAATAGTTTAAATTACCAACCTACTCATCTTCTCACCAGAGGGCGGTATTAACTTTGATCATAAAATCGGATACTCCCTCTATCCAGAAAATATGCTCAGAATGATTGTCTCTAAACAATACCTGCTCTTTTACCTCATTCATGAAAAAGAAGTCCATACCCTGAGAATTATCAACTCACGCACCGACTACCTAAACCAACTCGACCACCTCTTTCGTACATGTAGGAAACTATTTTCCTCACAAATAATCTCATTATAAAATCCAATAAATTTTTTTAGCTCACTTGAATATTTTCTTTGTATCGTTTTATCAGCTTCAATCTGATTTAGACTTGTTACCTTGGAACGACTTGAAATAACCTTTGTAAAATAACACTTAAGACTTTCATCATCTCGTATAAATTTTTCAATAGTGATATAAAAAGCTTTCATATTCTGTTTATAATCAGATATTAATTGATTAATTTTATCATTCTGATGAAGATTCGATACCATAATATATAGCGGATTGAAATAAGATGAGAACAAATTGATTGGAAAAGTAAAATTAATTTCTATAAATGTTTTAGCAATTGTTTCATACTATTTTAGATTCAGTCTACTATACATAAACTAACCTCCTCATTATTAGCAAGGCTTCTACTGATTATAACCTAATTCTTAGACTACTTCAAGACTAACTGTCCAATAATAATCTACAGATAAATCATCCACTCTTAATCAAATTTTATTCAATCCATCTACTCATTCCCAAAAGGTTGCTGTATAATGCAAGACATTTTTCTTACAGCTTTTACTTTTCCTTACCCTCAATTTAGTGAGCTAATAAATTATTCTTCTTCAAAAGGTTGAGATTTATCTAGTAACTCTAAAACATTAATGGTAGGTAGCAACATTGCTTCACTGCTATCAATTGCCGAAACTATTGAAACAATAGAACGTAAATAAGGATAAAGAATAGCAGTACCATTTACGTATAGAATATCGGTGATATTTTCATCTATATTTATTTCAAAATATCCTATTACAGTTACAGATATTTTTTTCATGGCATCTTTGTCAACTAAAGAAACACTAAGTTTTACGGCTCCATGACTATAATCATCTGTATGACCAACCTTAACTATGGGATATAATATATCGAAGGTAAATGTGAACAAACTGATTAGGAAATTTAAACCAACTTCTAACAATGTGTTATACTCAATGAAAACCAAAGAGCANNNNACGAAGTCAGTAACCATACTCACGGCAAGGCGACGTTGACGTGGTTTGAAGAGATTTTCGAAGAGTATTAGAAAGCTCGATGGACTATTCCAGATTTATTCCACTAGATTTTGAAATCAAAAAAAGTTGAGACATAGCGTCTTCAACTTTTTTACATTACTTTAACTACTGATTAAAGTGAGTTTACGTCAACTTTGATACCAACACCTTGAGTAGTTGTGATAGTCAAGTTTGTTACGTAAGTTCCTTTAGCTGTAGCTGGTTTTGCTTTTTGGATTGTTTCGTTGAAAGCTTTGAAGTTTTCAACCAATTTTTCAGCTTCAAATGATACTTTACCGATGATTGCTTGAACGTTACCTGCACGGTCAGCACGGTAAGTGATTTTACCACCTTTAGACTCTTCAACTGCTTTAGCAACATCCATTGTTACAGTACCAGTTTTAGGGTTTGGCATCAAGTTACGTGGTCCAAGGACACGTCCAAGACGTCCAACAAGAGCCATCATATCAGGTGTAGCGATAACTACGTCGAAGTCCAACCAACCGTCGTTGATTTTAGCAACAAGGTCATCTTCACCAACAAAGTCTGCACCAGCAGCTTTTGCTTCTTCAGCTTTTGCACCGCGTGCGAAAACAAGAACGCGTGAAGTTTTACCAGTACCGTTTGGCAATACCATTGCTCCACGGATTTGTTGGTCAGCTTTTTTAACGTCGATGTTCAAGTTGTAAGCAACTTCTACAGTTGCGTCAAATTTTGCAAAGTTAGTTTCTTTTGCAAGTGCTACAGCTTCTTCTACGCTGTATGCTTTTGTGCTGTCGATTTTCTCAAGAGCAGCACGAAGTTGTTTGCTTTTTTTAGCCATTTTCTATTCTCCTTGTAAGTGGTTCAATCGATTTTCATCTCCCACGTCACTCCTCGAAATGATGAAGTCTTGCGGGTTTTCAGTCTATTACTTTCCTTTTCCTACGGCCTTAAGTTCCCTTGCTGTACCCAAGTACAAGTATCAGTCACTTGCCTAGTATGAAAAGCAACTAATAGACTGCTGTGAGATTTTCTACTGTGTTATTGATTAGTCAACAACAGTGAATCCCATAGAACGAGCAGTACCTTCGATCATACGCATTGCAGACTCTACGTTTGCTGCGTTCAAATCTGGCATCTTAGTTTCTGCAATTTCTTGTACTTGTGCACGAGTAACTGTAGCAACTTTAGTTTTATTAGGTGTACTTGATCCTTTTTCAACACCTGCAGCTTTTTTCAAAAGAACAGCAGCTGGTGGTGTTTTCGTAACGAAAGTAAATGATTTATCTTCGTAAACTGAGATAACAACTGGAATGATCATCCCAGCTTGGTCAGCTGTACGAGCGTTGAACTCTTTTGTGAATCCCATGATGTTGATACCAGCTTGACCAAGAGCAGGTCCAACCGGTGGAGCTGGTGTAGCTTTACCAGCAGGGATTTGCAATTTTACAAGTTTTTCGACTTTTTTAGCCATTTTTAAATCCTCCTTTGTGGTTTTGGCGGTAATTAGAGATTTTTACCTCCCACAAGTATGCTTTTCACATACCCATCTATTATACACTATTTATCTGGAATTGCAAGAGAAAAGTTTATTTTTTAATCGACGTAATCTCCGCCTTCAAAGCCGTAATACTCTTCCAAACTGAGACCACTTGCAGCAATTTCTTTAGCTTCTTTTCCTACATAACGCAGGTGCCATTCCTCAGCCATATAGCCTGTTTCCTTTTCCTTGCCTTTGAGATAACGGACAACAAAGCCATAATCAGCTGCATGATCCAAGAGCCATTGGGCTGCTTTTTCTTCTGTCACCAAATCACCATCAGTCCCAATCACATCAAAGGCCAAGCCTGTCTGGTGTTCGCTATAGCCAGGACGGGCAGAGTAACGGTCAGCTGCTGCCTTTCCATCTTGGTTGACATAATCTTGATAGAGCTTGGTCTGAGTTTCATAACTTCTAAAACCACTGTAATGATCACTAATAGGGAAACCTGCCTCTTGCATCGCCTTGATGAGTTTGACCAACTCTGCCTTGGCTGTTGGATTTTCCCCTGGATTATAGTCTTTAGACAATGGATAGTGTTTATTGGCTACGATGATTGCATCGTATTTCCCTTGAATGCTGTAATAGTCTCCTTTATTGACCACTTCTGCTTTTTTCTGGGCAGTCCCTTGAGACTTACTGCCGACTGTGCCATCAGCCTTGGCTGTCTGTTCTGTCTTAGCTTCTCCGTCTTCATTTTTTGCTTTTTCTTGTGAACAAGCTGCTAGACTCAAGGATATCAAGGCTGTCAAGACAAGGTATCTTTTTTTCATTTCTACTCCTTTATTTCTAATAGTTTATCTAGTTCTGACGATAAACGTTTAACTAATCTTTTAATCTCATCTGGTTTTGCTTGGCAGGTTTTTGTTGTCATTTCTTCAAAGGGAACCCACCAAACTGGACCACGTCCCTTGAGACCGTGACCATTCATGTCACCGCTTCGTCTAGGGAAAAGATGCCAGTGGAGATGGGCATCGCCATTTCCTAGAAGTTCAACATTCATTTTCTCAGCAGCAAAGGTCTTGGCAACTGCCTCTTGGACTAGACTCATTTCTTCGAGAAAACGTAGTCTTGTTTCCTTTTTCAAATGATGCAATTCCGTGACGTGTTCCTTGGCTAGAAAGAGACTATAGCCTGCAAAATACTGGTGATTTCCAATCACAAGATAGCCTGTTTCCAACTCTTTGACAAAATAGGGATTTTCTCCCTTCTTGATGAGCTCAATTCTCTGGCATATAAGACACATATTAGTCTACCAACGCGCTCTTAATGTAAGCATCAACCATACGCTCTGTTGCGACCACCGAGTCAATATGAGTACGCTCATAAGAATGACTAGACTCGATACCCGCGCCAAGGAGGGCGTGTTTGACCTCTGCCCCTGCGGACATGGCCGCTGAAGCATCCGAACCATAAAATGGATAGATGTCCAGCTTAAAAGGAATATCTTGCTCTTTCGCCAAGGTCACCAAATGTTGACGGAAGTCATAGTGATAAGGGCCTGAGGCATCCTTGACACAGATAGACGCTGTGTACTCGTCTGTCTGCTGATCATCACCCATAGCTCCCATATCCACAGCCAGATATTCGACTACCTGAGCAGGAATATTAGAGTTAGCCCCATGTCCCACTTCTTCAAAAACTGAAAAAGCAAAATGGGTTGTTACGGGCAATTCAATCTTCTCTTCCTTATAAATACGAAGCAGGTTAAGCAAAATCGCTGCGCTGACCTTATCATCCAAATGGCGAGACTTGATAAAACCTGTCTCTGTCACGACAGTTCGTGGGTCAAAACTGATAAAATCACCGACCTCAATCCCCAAGGCACGAGTTTCTTTTTCATTGGTTACTTTTGCATCCAAACGCACTTCCATATTGTCCTGGGTGCGTTCTGCAGTTCCTGCATCCTTGTAGACATGGCAAGAAGTTTGGTGGATGAGGATGGTACCTGATAGCTTTTGACCTGTACTAGCCACATGAACGGTACAGTTTTCTCCTTCAATCATGTTCCAAGGAAAGCCACCGATACGATCCAATTTGAGACGGCCGTCTGGTTTGACAGCACGGACAATAGCACCCAGCGTATCTACATGGGCAGTCACATAGCGGTGCTCTTCATCTTTTTGACCTTTAATGGTCACATTGACACCGCCCTTGGCTGTGCGAACTGGCTGATAACCAAAATCTTCTAAAGTCTTGACTAAATAGTCCGAAATCTCACGAGTGAAGCCCGTTGGCGACGCAATAGCTGTCAGTTCTTTGATATATTCTACTGTTTGATTCATTTATTTACCTCTTTTGCTACCTATTATAACACATTTATCATCGGATAAAAAAAGAAAATCACTCCTGTAGCCTTGACTACAAAAGTGATTTTATACTCAATGAAA
>NZ_VMNC01000152.1:0-7529 GCF_013277505.1 Streptococcus sp. k-378
TCCTGTAGTTTGAGCGCCGTCCACTCCTGCTTGATCCTTCGCTTCATTGATAGCATTTACAGCTGCGATGGCGGCTTGCGCTACTTCAGCTTTCGCTGCGGCTTTTTCAGCGTCTGACAATTTAGCATTCTTATCAATTGAGGCAATCTTAGTTTCTGACGCTGTTTGGATTGCTTCTAGGGCTTTCTCTTTGCCTACTGGATTTACTGCGTTAATTGCTGTTGTTCCTGTAGTTTGAGCGCTGTCTACTCCATCTTGATCCTTCGCTTCATTGATAGCATTTACAGCTGCGATGGCGGCTTGCGCTACTTCAGCTTTCGCTGCGGCTTTTTCAGCGTCTGACAATTTAGCGTTCTTATCAATTGAGGCAATCTTAGTTTCTGACGCTGTTTGGATTGCTTCTAGGGCTTTCTCTTTACCTACTGGATTTACTGCTTCTACTGCTGTTGTTCCTGTAGTTTGAGCGCCGTCTACTCCTGCTTGATCCTTCGCTTCATTGATAGCATTTACAGCTGCGATGGTGGCTTGCGCTACTTCGGCTTTCGCTGCTGCTTTTTCATCGTCTGACAATTTAGCGTTCTTATCAATTGAGGCAATCTTAGTTTCTGACGCTGTTTGGATTGCTTCTAGGGCTTTCTCTTTAACAGTATCTAAGTTACCTGGTGTGTGCACGCCTTCGATGGCTGTTACACCTGCTGTTTTCGCTGCTTCTACTGCATCTGCTGTGTCGGCTGCTGTAATCTTAGATTCTTCTTCTGTTTTCTTAGTATCTACTTCTTTTTCTTTTGCTGTACGTTGAGCTGCTGTTAAGCTATTGTCTGCTGCGATGGCTGCTTTTTCAGCTTTCGCTGCTTTTTCTAGATCTAATTTTGCTTTTGCTTTTTGTAAAAGAAGTGTCTGTGCATTAATATCCGCTTGATTTTTACGATTTGCTATTTCTACATTATTTGTTTCTTCGTTCAAAATCGCTTGAGCCTTAGCTACTTCTGCTTGATAAGCAGCCCATGCTTCGGGTGTATAATCACTTTGATTTAAAGTAGCTGCTTTAGCCTCTTCTGCTCGTAAATCAGCTTTATACATATTAACTGTTACAGTTTGAGCAGGTGATGTTATAACACCTTCTTTTTTAGTAGTCGCAACTGTTGTTCCTGAAATCAAATTGCCATTTGTTTGATAAGTGACTGTCGGATTCAGTACAAATGTTTCAGCTTTTGTTGCAGGAAGTTCTAATTCGTACCAAAACTCTTGAGAAGATTTCGGTCTTACTGAGTTAACACGCATAGATAATTGATTTCCAGTAGTAGTAGGAACAATTTTAGATCTATCATAACTTGCTAATCTTGCTCCCTCTGGAATTGCCAAAGAATAAACTGGGCTTGTTGAAGTTGCTTCACCTTTATTTTCAAGTCTTGCTTGAATTCTAACTGTAACTTTTTGTGCAGTAGCAGAAACAGCTGTTTTAGAAAAACTTGTTTCAGTAACAGTAGGTACAACATAAGCTCCACTACCTACTCGTACATTACTTACACTAGCACCAGCATATATACCATCAGGCGTTCTGTGAGTATTTGCTTCATCATGACTTCGATTGTTAATTGATTCAAATTGGAGACGAAGTTTTGTTACCCCATCAGGAACATTAACAATTTTTGAAAACTCTCCTAAAGGATAACCTTGATAATTAGCTCTATCCTCTGCTATTTTAGTACCTGTATTTGCATCTTTTACTATTAATTTCGCACCATTTATCCCAGTAGTTTGACCAATACTTTGAGAACGATAGCTAACAATTACTTCCTGACCAGGAACAACATCTATATCTTGGTAAATCGGTCCGTATTCTGTATTTGGTGTTCCACCATTACCTCTTTCATTATATGCAGACAGGACTGCTGCGATATTTGTTTTCGGTCCTGGAAGGGCAGACTCATAATTTCCTGTTTTAGCAGCCCAAATAAGCAACACTTTATTTGTACTTGAATCTACAGCATTCCAACCTTTTAATTTAGATAATTCTACAATAGTTGAAGCTATAGGTGACGTTGCTGTTGGTAACTCTGCTCCTAATGTTGTATCTGAGAAATTACCATTGATGATGCTAACACCATGTTCATTTGCAGCTAGCGGATCTGTGCTTGCTGATGTACTAGGAGCTGCATCTGTACCTGTACGGAATGGATTATTTGTATCCAACGCTTTTCCATTACGTTCATCTCTAGAACCTGAGTTTGCAATAGAATTAGACTCCAAAGGCTTTTCAGCGCTGGCATTTTTTGGGCTTTTGCTTCCTTTGTCACTTGTATTATCTACCGCTTGTTCTTTTTTCTTTTCAGATTTTGTTTGCAATTTTGATGTTGCTGTAATTAACTTTCTATATGCTGCAGTTAATTCAGTTTTAGTTGTTGCAGTGCTTAGATCAGTTCTTGCTTCTTCTAAGACAGCTCTAAGATTGTTAACGCTTTCTTCTGTCTTAGTAGCATAGGTTCCTTTAGCAAACTTTCCATCAATTTCTTTGATTAAATCTGTTAATTCTTTCTTATCTAGAGTCTCCACCTTCTGAGGTGCTGATTCTGGAGAAGGACTATTTTCAACTGTTGAAGGTTGAGTATTTGTCTCTACTGTTGCAGCAGGACTAGTGGCTACTGTATTCCCTTCGTAGGTCCCATTCTGAGCATTCGGTTCTTTAGGTTGCGGTGCCTGAGTCTCCCCATTAGTTGAAGGCACACTTTGCTCTGCAGCAGATACTGCCCCATTTCCTAAAAACATGAACAATGCAGCTACTGCGACACTAGCTGCACCAAAGCTGACCTTACGAATAGAAAAACGTAATTGCTTTTCACGATCGTGTTTACCTTTATGAAACATCTAATTTCCTCCAAAATAAATATTTGTATCACATCTTATAATACACTTTTACTCTAATAATTCAATAGCCACCTTTTTATATTTTCTAATCTATTATAATTTTTATGCGTATATATATATATACGCATAAAACTACTTTTATTCTATAATTATAGCGATTCTTGAAATAAAAATTATATAGTCAGAAATATTACGTTTTTATAACATTTGGCATTTTTAAAAGAGTCTGGGACAAAAGTCTAACCTTAAATATAAAAAGCGAACAAAAGGAGTTATCTGACATTCAGTATTCGGTCTTATTCGCTTTTTATCTAATCTATTGATTTTTAAAATTTATAATAAATAATTCCTAAAATCAAAATCTTTTTGTCCCAGACTCTTCATAACATATTTACTTGATTTTCTTAGCTAGCATGGTCGCAAAGCGTAATTGAATACGATTGCCATTCTCATCGCGACGGTGCAAATGACCTGGATTTTCATTGTATTTGACTAATTTCCAGTCCTTGTAATAGTCTGCCAGTTCCCCTTCTTTAAATGTGAATGGGAAGTTCACTGAGCAAGGATAATCCTCCGTGTCCATGGCACAGACGATAAGGTTGTAGCCACCAACAGTGGTTTGCTCCTGCATATTTTTGATAATTGCAGGAATACGGTCTGCTTGCAAAAACATCAAAACAACTGTCGATACGATGAAATCATACGCTTTCCCAATGCTAGCTGAATTGATATCGTAAAGACCAACAGGCATATCCAAATCTTCCTGCTCCACAATGCTTTGCAAGATTTCAAGAGACAGTTCATTTTGATCCACAGCTGTCACATCAAAACCTTGCTGGGCTAGAAAGAGTGCATTACGGCCTTGACCACAGCCCAAATCCAAGGCTTTCCCTGGTTTTACTGTCTGCATAGCCTCTAGGACCTCTGAATGAACAGGATTGGTATTGTATTTCTTAGGGAAATAATCCTCAGGTTTACAATAAAATTCCAAATACCATTCCACATCGTCTGTTACAGCCTCCACTCGGTGCCAAGCTTGTGGTTTTGCCATTGGATTGTCAGCTCCCGCTTCAAAGAGGTGTTCAGCTAGAACCTCACCATCTTCTGTTAACTCAATAAACTTTAGAGCACCCTTCAAGACAGTAATTTTCCCCCAACTCCCAACCTTGGTATTGTGCTTTTGCTGAACAGCTTCAGGCATGGTTTCTTTAGTCTACAAAGGCATGCGTTTATAGGCAACTAATTTTTCCATTTTCAATTCCTCTTTTTATCGCTGATTAACAGCTTTCATCACGCGCGCGATGTCGCGGTTTTGCTCACGACGTTTGATAGACTCTCTCTTATCGTAGTCATGCTTCCCTTTAGCTAAACCTAAAAGAAGCTTGGCATAACCATCTTTGATATAGACTTTAAGAGGAACCAGGGTCATTCCTGTCCCTTTAGTCTCTTGTTCCAACTTTTGGATTTGCTTTTTATGGAGCAGGAGTTTACGACGACGTTCTGGTTCTTGGTTCCAGATATTGCCCTCTTCGTAAGGAGCGATATGGACATTGCTCAACCAGACCTCTCCATTTTTTACTTGGGCAAAGCCATCCTTGAGATTGATTCGAGCAGCTCGTACACTCTTGATTTCAGTTCCAGTCAGAACCATCCCTGCCTCTAGCGTATCTATGATTGTATAGTCGTGGCGCGCCTTTTTATTTTGTGCGACGACCTTTCCCTCGCCCTTTGCCATGCTTGGCTCCTTTCTTAGCTACTTCCTTGTAAAAAGGTTTCTTTCCTTTTTTCTTCTTGTCTTTTTGTGAATGCTTGCGCTTATCATTTGAGCGTCCTGATTTTCTCTTATCTTCCTTCTTATCTGAACGACGATTTGAACCACGCCCTCTGTCACTACGATTAGACTGTTTTAAGCCTTTTTCAATCACATCAAACTCACTTAGGATGTAAGAGAAGTCAATTTCACCCGTCATCTTGTCGGCTCTTTCAACTCGGATACGGATTTGCTGACCTACACGGAAGGTTGTTCCTGATTTCTCCCCACGAAGGGTCAAATCCCGTTCGTTGAAATGGTAGAACTCAGGTAAATTGGTGATGTGAATCAAGCCTTCAACTGTGTTTGGCAATTCAACAAAGAGACCAAATTTGACAATACTTGATACAACCGCATCGTACTCTTCGCCCACGTATTCTTCCATATACTCAGCCTTTTTCATGGCTTCGACTTCTCGCTCAGCCTCAATGGCACGACGCTCACGGTTGGAAGACTGGGTCGCAATCTCTGGAATCACTTGTTCAAAATGCTCTGCTATTTCCTTAGAACAGCCGTAATCCCGAATCATACGGTGAACAAGAAGGTCTGGATAACGACGAATTGGACTGGTAAAGTGAGTATAATAGTCAGCAGCTAGTCCATAGTGGCCGTGATTGTGCTCCGAATAACGAGCCTGTTGCATAGAGCGAAGAAGCATCATGGACAATACATCTGCATAAGGTTCTCCCTCAACAGCACGCATGATGTCTTGAAGCGCCTCCTGGCTAATCTCACTGGCAGTCCCATAAATGCGCAAGCCAAAACTCGAAGCATAATCAATAAACTTCTGAACCTTTTCAGCCTTAGGCTCCTCGTGAATTCGATAGATAAAAGGCAAATCCAACTTACTGAAATGTTCGGCAACTGTTTCATTGGCCATCAACATAAAAGACTCAATCATCCGCTCGGCAATGCCACGCTGCCGAAGAACGATATCAACAGGCTTACCTTGTTTATCCACTAAAATCTTCGCTTCATTGGTATCAAAATTGAGAGCTCCACGTTTCACACGCATGTTTTCTAAAGTTTCATGAAGCTTGGCCATAAGTTCGATACTTGGTACAATTTTATGATATTCTTGTCGCTTTTCCTCATCGCCAGCTAGGATATCATTGACATCACTGTAGGTCATACGGAAGCTAGTCTTGATAACCGTTTGTGTAATGGTATAGTTGACCACACGACCATGTTTATCAATTTCCATAATGGCAGACTGGGTCAGGCGGTCAACTTGGGGATTGAGGGAGCAAATTCCATTAGACAGTCGTTCTGGAAGCATTGGGACCACACGGTCTGTCACATAAACTGAAGTCGCGCGGTTAAGGGCTTCCTTGTCCAGGGCAGAATCCTCGGTCACATAGTAGGAAACATCCGCAATGTGAACTCCAAGTTCCAGATTGCCATTTTTCATAGGCTTGATATGCACCGCATCGTCCAAGTCCTTGGCGTCAGCACCATCGATGGTAAAGATAATCTCATCTCTTAGATCCAGACGACCTTCCGTATCCTTTTTAGACGGAGCATCAGGCACACTTTCTGCTTCCTTGACAACAGCTTCTGGAAACTCGGATACAATGTCCATTGATTCCAAGACCTCAAGAACATCAATTCCGACATCTGTTGAGTGTCCCACCACATCGAGAACACTCGCGACAAAGAAATCATGTTTCTTGCTTGGGTATTTATCGATAAAGACCTTGAGAACTTCTGTTCCCTCCAGTTTAAGGGCTGGTTTCTTAACATAGATGGGTTGGCTGATTTTCTGATTTTTCGAACGGATGTAGCCAGCATACTTAGGCTTTTCCTGATCTAGAACGATTTGTCCGACAACTGTTGTCAGGCTGTGTTCTAAGATATCAATAATTTTGGCTTCTGCTGCTGTTCCCTTATTGCGGTCAGCGACTTTCTTGATCACGACCTCAACGGTATCACCATCAATAGCATAGTTGACATCGTTTTTTCCTACAAAAAGGTCGTCCTCCTCGCCTTCCAGACTAACAAAGCCAAAGCCATTTTTATGGGCATGAAAAATCCCCTTGAGGGTAATCTCATGTTTTTTCTTGACTTCCAAGGTCAGACTGCCATCTTCTTCAAAGCGTATCTGGTGCTTTCTTTCCATTAGGGACAAGGTTTTAATCAACTCACGAAAATCCTTGGAACCGTCTTTTTCCAAAGCCTGAGCCAAGTCATTGACAGTTACCTTTCCCTTATCTTGTAAATATTCTTTTATTCTATCTTTCATATTTTCTTTCTAGATTTTTTAATTTTCTTTTACTGTAAAACCTTCTCAAACATCCTTTCATACTCAATAAAAATCAAAGAGCAAACTNNTTGAAGAGATTTTTGAAGAATATAAAAACAAAAAGAGGCAAAGACCTAGTCCTGCCCATTATTTTCTTATCTACTTGATAATACCGTCAATGCTAAGGCAATGGCTAGCCAGAAAAAGACTAAAATCCCTGTCAAACGCTGCATCACAGCTTCGAAACCGCGTGCTTTACTGCGTTCAAACAAATCACCTGAGCTGGCATCAAATACATTGCTGGATTGGTTTTTAGTTGGTTGCATGAAAATCGCAATCACAATCACAACAGATAATACTAATAAAATGGTTAATAATAGGTTATACATATCAAACTCCTTACAATCCCTATTATTTTACCATAAAATCTACTTAGATTCAAGATGTAGGGTTACTTTTCTTTCCTTGGGACAATACTTTAAAACCTCAATCTTGTCTGGATGGGTTTTGGAATTTTTACTGGTTAGGTAATTGATGCTGCCACAAGAGGAGCATTTGAGATTAATTTTTACTCGCACTAAATCTCCTTTACTTTTATTAGACTTCCTGCAA
>NZ_VMNC01000153.1:0-2705 GCF_013277505.1 Streptococcus sp. k-378
AAAACATGGTTTTGAGGTTGTGGATAGAACTGACAGAGTCAGTATCATATACCTACGGCAAGGTGAAGCTGACGTGGTTTGAAGAGATTTTCGAAGAGTATAAAATATTCAGGTGACGCATAGATATAGTTAATTGAAGCTTTGTTTGAAATCTGATAAAATAATGATATTACTAAGTTTTAAAAACTAAAGAAAAGGGAAGATATGATTACAGGCGAATTAAAAAATAAAATCGATCAGTTGTGGGAAATTCTTTGGACAGAAGGAAACGCAAATCCTTTAACAAATATTGAACAGTTGACTTATCTCTTATTTATGAAAGATTTGGATAGTGTCGAGCTTGGACGTGAAAGTGATGCTGAATTTCTAGGGATTCCTTATGAGGGAGTTTTTCCAAAAGATAAACCTGAATACCGTTGGTCAACTTTTAAAAATATAGGAGATGCTCAGGAAGTTTATCGTTTAATGACTCAGGAGATTTTTCCGTTTATTAAAAATCTCAAGGGAGATACAGATGATACAGCCTTTTCACGATATATGCGAGAAGCTATTTTTCAAATAAATAAACCTGCTACGCTTCAAAAGGCAATTTCTATCTTAGATGTTTTTCCAACTAGGGGATTAGATGTAGATTTTGATAATGACAAACAAAGTATTACTGATATCGGAGATATCTATGAATATCTGTTATCAAAATTGTCGACCGCAGGTAAAAATGGACAGTTCCGTACACCTCGTCACATCATCGATATGATGGTTGAGTTGATGCAACCGACCATCAAAGATATTATCTCAGATCCTGCTATGGGTTCTGCTGGCTTCTTAGTATCTGCTAGCCGTTACTTAAAGCGTAAGAAAGATGAATGGGAAACCAATACAGATAATATCAATCATTTTCATAATCAGATGTTTCATGGAAATGATACGGATACGACTATGTTGAGACTTGGGGCGATGAACATGATGCTACATGGAGTAGAAAATCCACAAATCAGTTACCTTGACTCGCTGTCTCAAGATAATGAAGAAGCCGATAAATATACTTTGGTTTTAGCAAATCCTCCTTTTAAGGGCTCACTTGACTACAATTCAACCTCTAATGACCTTCTTGCAACCGTAAAAACCAAAAAAACAGAATTACTCTTTCTTTCTCTTTTCTTGCGAACTTTAAAACCAGGTGGACGAGCAGCAGTTATCGTACCTGATGGTGTCCTTTTTGGTTCGTCTAAAGCTCATAAAGGAATTCGTCAGGAAATTGTAGAGAACCATAAGCTTGATGCTGTAATCTCAATGCCTAGTGGTGTTTTCAAGCCTTATGCTGGAGTTTCAACTGCCATTCTCATCTTTACAAAAACTGGCAATGGTGGTACTGACAAGGTCTGGTTTTACGATATGAAAGCGGATGGCTTAAGTTTGGATGATAAGCGACAACCGATTAGCGACAATGATATTCCAGATATTATCGAACGCTTTCATCATCTTGAAAAAGAAGCAGAACGTCAGAGAACGGATCAATCTTTCTTTGTTCCAGTTGCTGAGATAAAGGAAAATGATTATGATTTGTCTATCAATAAATATAAAGAGATTGAGTATGAAAAAGTTGAGTATGAACCAACAGAAGTCATCTTAAAGAAAATCAATGATTTAGAAAAAGAAATTCAAGCTGGCTTAGCAGAGTTAGAAGAATTACTCAAGTAGGGAGGTGGCTGTATGAAAAAAGTGAAGTTGGGGGAAGTTTGTGAGATTTTATCTGGTTACGCTTTTAAATCATCACAATTTAATGATAACAAAATTGGTCTCCCCTTAATACGAATTCGAGATGTAGAAAGAGGTTTTTCTGATACCTACTTTGAAGGAACTTATTCCGAAGAATATCTTATTAAAAATGGAGACTTATTGATTACAATGGATGGCAGTTTTATATTGAAAAAATGGGAGGGGGATTTAGCGCTACTTAATCAACGTGTCTGTAAAATTAAAATTACGGATAAAAGTGTAGATGAAGGTTATATATCTTGGTTGATTCCTAAATTTTTAAAAGAAATTGAAGATAAGACCCCTTTTGTTACAGTGAAACATCTTTCAGTAGCTAAAATAAAAGATATCTCATTTGTATTGCCTAATAAACTAGAACAAAAGCTAATTGCAAAAAAACTAAATACGATAAGTCAAATTTATGATTTTCGTAAAATTCAATCAGAAAAATTTAACGAGCTCGTCAAATCCCGATTTAACGAGATGTTTGGGGATCCTTTAAATAATAACAAGAAATTTGCAGTAAAAACGGGACAACAGTGTTTTAAATTTTCAAGTGGAAAATTTCTTGATAAACATGATAGAGTTTTTGAAGGTTATCCTGCCTATGGTGGAAATGGCATTGCTTGGAAAAGTCGAAAATATTTAATTGATAATCCTACTATCATCATTGGTCGTGTAGGTGCATATTGTGGTAATGTAAGAACTACCCACGGTAAGGTATGGATAAGTGACAATGCTATATATATAAAAGAATTTAAGAATTCCGATTTCAATCTTGTATTTTTATTAGAATTAATGAAAGTAATTGATTTTAGTAAATTTGCTGATTTCTCAGGTCAACCAAAGATAACTCAAAAACCATTAGAAAATCAGAAATATATCCTCCCCCCTCTAGCCCTCCAAAATGAGTTCGCAGACTTTGTAGCCCTGGTCGACAAATCACAATT
>NZ_VMNC01000154.1:0-3629 GCF_013277505.1 Streptococcus sp. k-378
GAGGTATGAATGATTTGGGATAAATCCTCCTCTCTCTTTTTTGAAACCGATTTCTTATATGATAAGAATATCATTTTTATTATTTGTTGTCAAAGAAAAAATCGAATTTTTTAGATATTTTACTATAGTAGATTGAATTTTATTTAAACAACCAAGTAACTAAATAAAATAGAAAAGTTCATACTGTAATCTCCTTTCACATTTTAATTAATTATAAATTATTCTTAAATAAACTCCAAGGACATCAATGTCCTTAAAATCTAACCATTTCGTGTCATTTTTAGCTTATATCTAAAAAACAGCTCTAAAGACGAACTTTAGAACTGTTTTGATACAAGAACAGGGACATTTTTGTCACTGATTCACTATGTTTATAAATATTTTTTGACATCCTCTTGCCATTCCTCTGTCAATTTCTTTACTAGAAATTCATCTCCAATTAGCTGCGCAAATGTTTTAGAAGACTGATAAAATGATTCAGCTAAACTAAAATCTCTTTCTTCTCTTAATGCTTGCTTCCACAAAAACATAAATATAAGAGGCTTCTTTTGATAATCTTGAGTTTTATCCATAATTTCTTGTAAACACGATAGATAATCATTAAAACAATCAGTTACTCCTACCTTTTCAAGACAACACATTCCTGAAATAAGAGTATCTCTAATTATAAAGTAATTCTCTATTTGAGTTACCTTCTTCTGTTCCAAAAGAAAGAGCATTAGCTTTTCGATTTGATTTATAAATTTGGCAAGATCTTTTCTAATGAGCATTTGATAAAAAAACAAACGAATCAACAACATATCATTTGTTGAATAAACTTCTTTTTCTATGATCTGAGGCATATGTTCCTCAAGTATTAACTCTGCATATTCAGGCCTTCTAGTTCTAGAAGTATCCAAACACGCCTGCAATACTTCACATGCTAATTGTTCTTCTTTAGGAAGATTATCAAAGTATGTTTTATAAATCTCTTCCAAACACGCTTCCTTCTTATCGTACTCCTCTTCTTTACCATAGATTGGTTCACGTAAAATCTGGTATTTCAATTCTAAATAAGCAGAAGGAAGAGCTGAAAAATCCGGCATAAGGCTATAAGCTGGAACTCCTAGCCGGCGAGCAATATAGTCTAACTTGGGCAAACTCGGTTGCGAAGCTCCACTTTCAATTCGCGACAGTTGACGAACTGTCAGTTCTTGCTCATCTCCACAAAAATCTGGACGACTAATTCCTTTTTCTATCCGAATCTCTTTAATTTTTTGACCAATTAACATCAGACGCCTCCTCTTCTACCTGCTTCGAAAAATACTGTGAAACTTAAAAAATTGTAACGATCACATCTTTCCTACTCATAAGATTTCATAGCTTCTTCCACTTCTGCTAAAGTAACCCCAAACAACTCTAAGCGCTTGAGGAGTTGCTTGCCGTTGGAATAGCCGATTCGGAGATCCTCTCCTAGATATTCTCTGCGCTTACGGCTATCTGCCCCTGCTAGAAAACCAAGGCGAATCAAGTCGCTACGACTGATGTCAAACTGACTCTCATGTTCAAATTGTTCTGTCACCTGAGCTAGAGCCATTTTCAGGTCTTCATAGCTGGCATGCTCAATTCCCAGAGAACGCCCCTTAGTTTTGGACTTAGGAACAGCTTCTTCTCGTTTGAGGAAGGCATGCTGAACTGTTGGAATAGCCGTCATAATCATGCGCCGAATCCGCTCCCCATTAAAATCTGGGTCTGTAAAGACAATGACTCCATGGCGTTGGTGCAGGCGCTGAATCCGCTCTATATCATGTTCATTGATGGCAGAACCTCGTGTTTCATAGGTCTCTACATCGAAATAACGTTTGAGATTGGCCGTATCATCGCGACCTTCGACCACGATAACTTGGGAAATTTTTTCTTTCATCACTTGCTGTCCAATCCAAAAATGCGCTCTGCATTTGCAGTTGTTACTGCCGATAACTCCTCGGTCGTCATGCCACGCAAATCCGCGATAAAATCTACTACATAGCGAGTATAGGCTGGTCTATTTTCGCGACCACGTTTAGGAACTGGTGCTAAGTAAGGCGCATCCGTCTCCACCAACATCTTGTCCAAAGGTAACTCTTTAGCTGCTTCTTGGATGTCAGTTGCCTTCTTGAAAGTCACCACTCCTGAGAAGGAAATGGTCATGCCAAGCTCAACAAACTTCTCTGCCCATTCAAGAGTTCCTGAGAAAGAATGCATAATGCCACCTCGAGGGCCAACTCCCTCGCTCTTGATAATCTCATAGGTATCTTCCAGCGCATCACGGGTATGGACAACAAAAGGCAAATCCAAGTCCTTAGATAGCTGAATCTGACGGCGAAAAACCTGCTCCTGCACCTCTTTGGGCGCTGTCATCCAATGATAATCCAAACCAATCTCACCCAAAGCAACTACCTTTGGATGCTTGAGCTTATCAAGCAAGTAGTCTTCAATTTCCTCTGTGTAAGTCCCTGCTTCTGTCGGGTGCCAACCGATAGTCGCATAGAGCTGGTCATACTCATCTACCAACTCCAAGGCACGCTTAATCGTCGGTTTATCAAAACCAACAATATTCATCTGTGTCACACCCATCTCAGCAGCCAAGGCAATTTCTTCCGCCTCACGACCTGCAAATTCTTCTACATTCAAGTGTGTATGTGTATCAAAAATCATCTCTTCTAACCTCGTTTTCTATCTTCTATTATACCAAAAAAGAGGAGGGGCACCCAATTTTTCGGTTTCCCTCCTCTCTTCAATAGAGCTATTCTGCTAGCTTTTCTATCCGATATTGCCCATCTTCTATTCCACAGTTAGAGACAGAAGAGACTGGTTACATTGATAGAATAGAATATCCCTGTTCAGCTAAAGTGTGTGATTATCTTGGGTTCTCACTTTTCTCATCCATCACTAGGATTGATGACTTCTCAAAATCCCCCTTATAATCTAACTTTAAGTAGAGAATAGAAATTTCTAGCTATCCTATTTTCTACGTCTAGCCTTTCTTCCTAGCAAAGCAAAACCACTTGTTGCCACCACTAGACCAAGACTAGCAAGTGCTGCACTTGATGCTGAACCTGTGTTAGGTAATTATTTGCCAGCAGGCACTTTAACAGTTGATTTTTCATCAGTAACTATGTACTACTCTAGATTCAATCTATTATATAAGAATGTTGAGTTACTAGCTCATCCTTCCATTATCTCTTATATTACAAAATACTCCATAATCTCCAGTAGCATAAATCTGGCTAGAGATTATGGAGTTATTTTCAGCCTTAATATCCTATCAAAAAATAATATTAAGATTCATTCAGTTAGATTTAGTTTACCAATTCACCATTAGCATTGACTCTATAGCCGTTTACTGTTGTATTGACTGCAAGCATACCTGATTCATCTACATAGTACCATTTCCCACTAACTTGGAACCATTGGCTAACTTTCATATCGCCATTACTGTTGAGGTAGTACCATGAACCATTGTCTAGTAACCATCCTGTGGCCATTGAGCCATTACTATTGAGGTAGTACCATGAACCATTGTCTAGCAACCATCCTGTGGCCATTGAACCATTACTATTGAGGTAGTACCATGAGCCATTGTCTAGCAACCATCCTGTGGCCATTGA
>NZ_VMNC01000155.1:0-964 GCF_013277505.1 Streptococcus sp. k-378
TCTTGTTCAGTTTTCAAAGATCTTTGTCACTCGCTTCTCTCAAGCGACAACTATATTAGTATATCACAGCCGCTTTCGCTTGTCAACACTTTTTTGAAACTTTTTAAGTTTTTTTTGAAACTTTTTTTTCATCAAGTGTTTCAACTGCAATATACCATAGTCCGTACGGGATTCGAACCCGTGTTACCGCCGTGAAAAGGCGGTGTCTTAACCCCTTGACCAACGGACCTGAGTTGTTATTTTCAACTCTTACTATTATACAGTCTTTTTAAACTTTGTCAACACCTTTTTTAAACTTTTTTTACTTTTTACAATTTTTTGGCGAGAACTCATCCAAATGGAGGCTAGCCCTCATGCCTGGTTTGGAGCAGAAACCTCTAACTTACACTTAGCCATTGATGATGCTTCCGGCAATATCCTAGGGGCTTATTTTGATAAAAAAGAGAACTTGAATGCTTACTATCATGTCCTTGAACAAATATTAGCCAATCACGGTATTCCCCTTCAAATTAAAACAGATAAGAGAACGGTCTTTACCTATCAAGCCTCCAACTCTAAGAAAATGGAGGACGATACCCATACACAGTTTGGATACGCCTGTCACCAACTGGGGATTCTCCTTGAGACAACCGCTATCCCTCAAGCTAAAGGGAGAGTCGAAAGACTCAATCAGGCACTACAATCTCGCCTGCCTATTGAACTGGAACGAAACAATATTCATACCTTGGAAGAAGCCAATACTTTCCTTCTTTCCTACATTCAAACCTTTAATGAACAGTTTGGAAATAAGACAAAACTCTCTGTCTTCGAGGTGGCTCCTAAGCCCTCTGAACGAAATCTCATTCTAGCTAGACTGGCGGAGAGAGTCGTGGATTGTGGACACCATATCCGATTCCAAAATCGTTGCTATATCCCTGTTGAACAAGGAAAAGAAGTCTACTTCATCAGAAAGACGAAAGCATTC
>NZ_VMNC01000156.1:0-4028 GCF_013277505.1 Streptococcus sp. k-378
TGGCTCTTTATGAAAGTCTAGCTAAGGCACCATCAGGTGTCCAAGAAGCTATGAAGTCTAGGAATTTCACTCCGAAAGGAGCGATTCAAGTATTCGAGGCGGAGAATCCAGAGGAGTTCTACAAGACTTACGTGCAAGCTGGAGAAGTTCTGACCATTACCAATCCAATGACTGTTAAGAAAGAATTAGGCAAAACAGGTGGTAAGTATGAGAATACAGCCTATCAGCTTGATTTTGGTTCGGCTTATGTAACTGAAACTGTAGTCAATAATGTTCCTACTGCGAAACCAACCAAGAAGAATCTGAATAAAGCAGGCGTGAATATCGATGGGAAACAGGTCTTGGCAGGCTCTGTCAACTACTACACGGTAACGGCAGATTATAGTCAATACAAGGGTATTGAAGCAGATAAAGACAGTATTGGCAAAGGGTTCTATATCGTTGATGATTACCCAGAAGAAGCTGTTACCATCAATCAAGATGGTGTTCAAGTGACTGATTCTAAAGGTCAAGTAGTTAAAGGTTTGAAAATGGCTCTTTATGAAAGTCTGGATAAGGCACCAACAGGTGTCCAAGAAGCTATGAAGTCTAGGAATTTCACTCCGAAAGGAGCGATTCAAGTATTCGAGGCGGAGAATCCAGAGGAGTTCTACAAGACCTACGTGCAAGCTGGAGAAGTTCTGACCATTACCAATCCAATGACTGTTAAGAAAGAATTAGGTCAAACAGGTGGTAAGTATGAGAATACGGCTTACCAAATTGATTTTGGTATGGCTTATGTAACTGAAACTGTAGTCAATAATGTTCCGAAGATTGAACCAAAGAAAGATGTGGTGATTGACCATCTAAGTAAAGAAAGTTTAGATGGCAAAGATGTCAAGCTGAATCAAACATTTAATTATAAATTAGTTGGTTTCCTGATACCAAAGGATCGCTCGGAGCAGTTGTTTGAGTACCAGTTTAGCGATGATTATGATGAAACACATGATGAGTATCAAGGTGTTTATCAAGTGTTTGCGACTGTAGATTTTGAAACAAGTGATGGCCAAAAATTTAAAGCTGGTGATGAATTAACTAAGTTCACAAGTCAAGTAGTAGACAAGGCTAAAGGTAAAGTAGATATTAGCTTTGATGATGCTTTCTTGAAGTCGATTTTGGGAACATTAGAGTTTCAAGCAGAAGTATATCTACAAATGACACGTATTCAGTCAGGAACAGTAGAAAATACATATCGTCATACGGTTAATGGTGTGGAAGTTGTATCTAATACGGTTGTGACTCATACTCCAGAAGAAGTAAAACCAGAACAACCAAAGAAAGAAGAACCAAAAGAAGAAGTTTCAAAAGCGGAATTGCCTAATACTGGTATGAGTAGTTCCAACAATTTAGCTCTTCTTGGAATGGCTATGGGAACAATCGCTTTAGCTTTATCTATGCGAAAGAAAAAAGAATAGGTTAAAAATTTATGAAAAAATGGAAACAGCGTTGTAGTGTAATCTTAGGACTAGCAGTTCTAGGATTTGCGAATTTAGTTGAAGTTGTTACACCGTTTGTAGAACCTACAAGTGTTTATGCACAGGAGAATAGTAACGTAAATGGTAATACCCTAACTTTTACGGCTAAGTCTAGAGAAGAAATCATTCATACAACAGAGAAGAAAATAAAGCCTATGGATTTATTGGTGGTGTTAGATTTTTCAAGTTCTAATACAAATAATATCACTAAAATATTTTCAGATTTGAAATCGTTGGCCTCTACATTGACTGACAAAGATCAAATCTGGTTGTTTAGTTATTATATAAATTCATCAAACTCTTATACAGCTGACAGATATGAAATTACATCTGGTAAGCCGCTGAGTAAGACAGTTCTGATTCGTTTATTAGAAGAAGCATCTTCCATATCTTCGTTGAAAGATTTGTTAAAAAAGAATGGCTTTAATGTAAATGATGATAGTTTTGGAAAAGGTTTTTCGGAAATATATAATGAGTATACTGGAAAAAAGAACTCTTATGTTTCGACAATTCAGTTTACTGATGAATGGCAAGATGATGAAGAAATAGATGTTCAATATGCGAACTGGGCAAAAAATCATGCTAAAACATTTTATACAGTTACCTATAATGCCAATGAGGGTAGCCACTCTGTTGAAGCTATGAAGGCGGCAGGTCATAATAATATTTTTATATCTGATGCATCTACGAATGAATTAGAAAGACAAAAAGCCATTAATGCTCAGTTTGCTAAAACAGCTGTTGAGGAAATCAAAGAAGAGAAAGTTTCTGTGAAACAAAAAGGAACAGTCTCTATTAGCCCTGAAGCAGATTTGACATTAACATCAGCAGAGCTAGTTTCTCCTAATGGTCAAAAAACTCTTCTAACTATCACCAATAATACCGTTTCTTGGTCAGGTGATTTGGATAATGGTTCCTATACTGTTAATTATACCTTTACTGGTACACCGTCTGTGGAACGTAGTATTCGCAGTTCTGTAACAGTAGATGGTAAAAAAGTCGATGAAAAAATCAATACTCTCAGACCTGAAAAAATTGCTTTTGAAACCAAATATGAAGAGGATCCATCGCTGGCTGCTGGTCAAGAGAAAGAAAAGCAAGCTGGTAGTGAAGGTTCACAATTGGTTTCTTTAAAAGATGGTAAGGTTATTTCAACTACTATTACAAAACCTAAAGTTGATCGCATTGTTCTTAGAGGAACTAAAGGATCAGACGTTGAGGTGAAAACAGAAGACATCCCTTTTAACACAACTTATACAGAGGATCCTGAGTTAGAAATTGGACAGACCAAAGTTGTAACTGAAGGTGCTGTAGGTCAAAAAGAAATAACAAAGACTTATGTTACTCAATCAGGCAAACGTGTAGGGGAGCCAGCTGTCACAGAGAAAATCCTTAAAAAAGCCGTTGATAAAGTAATTGCAAAAGGTACAAAGGGGCAAGATGTAGATGTTGCAGAGTCTGATATAGCTTTTAAGACGGTTTATACAGAGGATCCTGAGTTAGAGTTTGGACAAGAAAAAATTGTAACTGAAGGTGTTCTAGGAGTTAAAAGAACTACTAAAACCTATGTAACTCAAAAAGGAGTTCGAACGAAAGATGAACCATCTATAAAAGAAGAAGTTCTTAAAGAAGCTGTTGATAAAGTAGTGGCTAGAGGAAGCAAATCAGCTGTTGCGACTAAGGAACTAGATTACAAAACAACATATGTTGAGGATAAAGACTCAGAAGCAGGCAAAAAGACAGTTGTTACAAAAGGTAGCAAAGGTCATGAAACAAGCACTGTTACTCATAGCTTTAATTCTGAAACAGGAGAAGTGACTGCAAATGAACCGAAGGTTGAAAAAACTGAATCTGTAGACGAAGTCATTTCTGTGGGGACAAAGCCTGTTGTCACAACTAAAGATTTAGATTACAAAACAAAATATGTTGAAGACAAAGAGTCAGAGCCAGGTAAGAAGACAGTTGTTACAAAAGGTAGCAAAGGTCATGAAACAACCACGATTACCTATAGTTTTAATTCTGAAACAGGAGAAGTGACCGCAAATGAACCAAAGGTTGAAAAAACTGAATCTGTAGACGAAGTTATTTCAGTAGGGACTAAGCCCAAAGTTGAAATTAGGGAAACAGAATTTAAAACTGAAAAACGAGAAAATAAAGATTTAAAGAAAGGTGAAGAAAAAATTATTCAAGCTGGTGTTAAAGGTAGAGAAACAATTACGACAACTTATTATCTTGACCCAGATACAGGAGAGGTAAAAGAAAACAAACCGAGTCTTGAAAAAGTAGATCCTGTAAATGAAATTATTGAAGTAGGTACCCAAGCTGAAAAAGTATTACCTAATACGGGAACTAGTTTATCCAATTTCTTGACTTTGACAGGAATGATTGGAATAGTATTAGGAATCTCTGTAATAATCTATAGGAAATTAAATAAAAAGTAGTAAAATATAATGTAAAAACAATATAAAAATATTGTTAAGGTTGTCGATTTATGCTATAATCCCGACTTTATCA
>NZ_VMNC01000157.1:0-2632 GCF_013277505.1 Streptococcus sp. k-378
TATCTGCAACCTCAAAACAGTGTTTTGAGCTGACTTCGTCAGTTCTATCTGCAACCTCAAAACAGTGTTTTGAGCTGACTTCGTCAGTTCTATCTGCAACCTCAAAACAGTGTTTTGAGCTGACTTCGTCAGTTCTATCTGCAACCTCAAAACAGTGTTTTGAGCTGACTTCGTCAGTTCTATCTACAACCTCAAAACAGTGTTTTGAGCTGACTTCGTCAGTTCTATCTACAACCTCAAAACAGTGTTTTGAGCAGCCTGCGGCTAACTTCCTAGTTTGCTCTTTGATTTTCATTGAGTATAAACTTCTTTTCACAAAAAGGATATGAAGCCCTCTGGTCAAGAGTTTCCCCATCCTATCTTCTATTCTTTATTTTGCTTCTACACGGACACCTTGGGTATCAACTCTCAAGTCATGCAGTTTTCCTTTGAAAGGTTGCTTTTCCAATTCTGCCTTAATTGTTGGCATCTTGTCATGAGAAGCCAGAACCATAACTGTCGGCCCAGCACCAGAAAGGTAGGTTGCATAGGCTCCATTTTCTTTGGTCACTTGCTTAATCATCGCAAATTCTCTTACCAAGTCCTGACGATAGCGCTCATGGAAGAGGTCTCCCTCGATTGCTTGCCCAGCGGTCACCATGTCTCCTGCCAACAAGGCAGCAACAGCTACATTGGCGATAGAACTTGCAGCAACAGCTTCCTTATAAGACAATTTTTTAGGCAAGACACTACGGCTGTCGCGAGTACGTAATTCATAGTTTGGAATGTAAGCTAGAAAATCACACTCTGGAAAGTCTGCTACGATAGCAGAGACTTGCCCTTCAACAGAACTTGCAATAACGAGATTACCATAAATGGCTGGAGCCACATTGTCAGGATGCCCTTCAATCTTGGTCGCTAACTGCAATTTTTCATGGTCTGATAAGTTGAGTTGACCCAGTTGGTTGGCTAGTTCAATCCCAGCAACGATAACCGAGCTGGAAGAACCCAAACCGCGCGCCAAAGGGACATCACTGGTCATTTTCAAGCGTCTTGGTTGCAAGTCTGGTACAACTTGCAAAGCGATTTTGAGCAAGAGATTACGCTCATCATGTGGAATCCATTTGCCAATCTGGTGTTCAATCAGCCACTCATCTCGTTCTTCGCAGACCTCAATTTGAAGATACTTGGTTACAGCTACACCGACCGAGTCAAAACCTGGCCCGATATTGGCACTGGTTGCAGGTACAATAATCTTCATCTTATTCTCCTAGCACCTTGAAGGTATTCAAGAGGTCGAATTCTGAAACCTTCTTCAATTCAGCTGAGACATTTTCAAGCTGGGCTTTATTAATCTTGTGTGTGATGATAACGACACGCGCCTTGTCACCCTCTTTGCCATCTTGAAGGATTTGCTTAAAGGAAATATCTTGAGCATTGAAGATTTCAGCCAACTTCAAGACCTGACCTTTTGAGTCTGGAGCCAAGATTGAGAAATAGTAGTTTGCTTTGACATCTTCAGGATTTGCCAAGACCAAGTCACGGCTATATTCGTTGAAGTCTTTGCCAATGGTACCATCATTCAAACGACGAACGATACGGACAATATCAGCTACAACACTTGTTGCAGTTGGTTTTTGACCCGCACCTGGTCCGTAGTACATAGACTCACCAATACCGATAGATTCTACAAAGACAGCGTTCATTACGCCATTCACACTAGCAAGTGGGTGCGCTTTAGGTAGGAAGGTTGGAGTCACTTCTGCAGCAATACCTGAAGAAGTTTCCTCAATAGAACCAACCAATTTCACTACGTAACCAAGCTCTTGAGCTACAGCTACGTCTTCTGGTGTGATATTGCGGATTCCCTTGTGGGCTACATCATCAAAGGCAATCTTCATGCCAAAGGCAAATTGGCTCAAAATAACCATCTTGTAGGCTGCATCAATCCCATCTACGTCATTCGTCGGATCGCTTTCTGCAAATCCTAGACGTTGTGCTTCCGCAAGAGCATCATCGTAAGACCAGCCTTCTTCCACCATCTTGGTCACCATGAAGTTGGAAGTTCCGTTGACTACTCCAAGCACGCGCGTAATTTTATCAGAAGCCAAGGAATTTGCTAAAGTACGAAGAATTGGAATCCCACCAGCAACTGCTGCTTCGTAGTAAAGTGCTACCTTGTTAGCTTGAGCGATTTCTAGCAATTCTGCGCCATGGACAGCTAAAAGGTCCTTGTTAGCAGTAACAACGTGTTTTCCAGCTTCCAAGGCACGAGTGATAAAGGTTTTAGCAGGCTCAATACGCCCCATCAATTCCACTACGATAGTAATATCTTGGTCTGATAAAATATCATCCACATTGGTTACAAAGTTAAAGTCATTCCCTGCTGCAAGCAAGCGATTTTTTTCATCTTCATCCTTGACCAATACCTTAGCAACTTTGATATCTGAATGTGCTGATTGATTGATTTTTCCTCCATTTTCCTTTAGGAGGAAAGGCACACCACTTGCAACGGTACCAAATCCTAGTAAAGCAATTTTAACTGTCATCTTTATCTCCTCGAAATTTTCTAATATAGCCATTATAACAGAATTTTGTGAAAATTCCTATTATAGTAAATCACTATTTCAGTATAAAAGTCATAACCACCCGT
>NZ_VMNC01000158.1:0-1958 GCF_013277505.1 Streptococcus sp. k-378
CATCTCTGTGCCTTTCTTGTGTTTGTGATTGAACAACAAGTATAACACAGAGGTGTTTTCTTATGCCTAGAAGAGCTTTCATTTGACAAGAGGAACCCTTGAAGCAGTTTTGTCAGCTAAACCAAGGCTAATCTTAGCCTTGGCTTGTCAGCCTAACAGCATCAAGCATCTTATCAAATGAAATAGAGGGCTAGCTATAAGCTAGTTGAACCATCTAATTTTTAGGAGGGCTGGGTGGCTAACTTCATTATAGAACTTTCAGTTAAATTTTTACCAAGAATAATTCACAAAAACGTTGTAAAACACTTGCAATTTAGCTGAAATTTGATAAAATAGTAAGGAAAGTTAGACTGTATTGCCTACTGTCTATCTATAAAATATATTTTATTGGAGGCTTTTACTCAAATGGCAAAAGAAAAATACGATCGTAGTAAACCACACGTTAACATTGGTACTATCGGACACGTTGACCACGGTAAAACTACCCTAACTGCAGCTATCACAACTGTTTTGGCACGTCGCTTGCCTTCATCAGTTAACCAACCTAAAGACTATGCGTCTATCGATGCTGCTCCAGAAGAACGCGAACGCGGTATCACTATCAACACTGCGCACGTTGAGTACGAAACTGAAAAACGTCACTACGCTCACATCGACGCTCCAGGACACGCGGACTACGTTAAAAACATGATTACTGGTGCCGCTCAAATGGACGGAGCTATCCTTGTAGTAGCTTCAACTGACGGACCAATGCCACAAACTCGTGAACACATCCTTCTTTCACGTCAGGTTGGTGTTAAACACCTTATTGTCTTCATGAACAAAGTTGACTTGGTTGACGACGAAGAATTGCTTGAATTGGTTGAAATGGAAATCCGTGACCTATTGTCAGAATACGACTTCCCAGGTGACGATCTTCCAGTTATCCAAGGTTCAGCTCTTAAAGCTCTTGAAGGTGACTCTAAATACGAAGACATCGTTATGGAATTGATGAACACAGTTGATGAGTACATCCCAGAACCAGAACGTGACACTGACAAACCATTGCTTCTTCCAGTCGAAGACGTATTCTCAATCACTGGACGTGGTACAGTTGCTTCAGGACGTATCGACCGTGGTATCGTTAAAGTCAACGACGAAATCGAAATCGTTGGTATCAAAGAAGAAACTCAAAAAGCAGTTGTTACTGGTGTTGAAATGTTCCGTAAACAACTTGACGAAGGTCTTGCCGGAGATAACGTAGGTGTCCTTCTTCGTGGTGTTCAACGTGACGAAATCGAACGTGGACAAGTTATTGCTAAACCAGGTTCAATCAACCCACACACTAAATTCAAAGGTGAAGTCTACATCCTTACTAAAGAAGAAGGTGGACGTCACACTCCATTCTTCAACAACTACCGTCCACAATTCTACTTCCGTACTACTGACGTTACAGGTTCAATCGAACTTCCAGCAGGTACTGAAATGGTAATGCCTGGTGATAACGTGACAATCGACGTTGAGTTGATCCACCCAATCGCCGTAGAACAAGGTACTACATTCTCTATCCGTGAGGGTGGACGTACTGTTGGTTCAGGTATGGTTACAGAAATCGAAGCTTAATTCGATTTAGTTCCCAGAAGAACAATTATTTAAGTCAGACACTAAAAGAATCTTGCTTTGCAAGGTTCTTTTTTTCAGATATTGAACTAATACTCAATGAAAATCAAAGAGCAAACTAGGAAGTTAGCTGCAGGCTGCTCAAAACACTGTTTTGAGGTTGTAGATAAGACTGACGAAGTCAGCTCAAAACACTGTTTTGAGGTTGTAGGTAAGACTGACGAAGTCAGCTCAAAACACTGTTTTGAGGTTGCAGATAAGACTGACGAAGTCAGTATCATATACATACGGCAAGGCGAAGCTAATGCGGTTTGAAGAGATTTTTGAAGAGTATGAAATTGAATTGCTTATAAAAAAGC
>NZ_VMNC01000159.1:0-1669 GCF_013277505.1 Streptococcus sp. k-378
GCTTCGGCTTACGAATGAACTCGATTGCTGGCATTATCAACCGTGAACTAGGATTCTAGTTTTGCAGGAAGTCTAGTTTTACAATCTACAAGTTGATTCACTTTCTATTATGTATTATTATGATAGTGGTAAACAAAACAGAGAGGAGTTCTATATGACACCAGAAGAAGTCTATATGACAGAGTGATTGGAAAAGCAAATCACCTGCTTTCAGGGGAAAAGTTTCCAGCATCGCAGACGCTACAAGGTCTTGGAGATTGCTGAGATTGTTTCCGGTTTTTTGATTGCGATTTTTTGTGCTTAAAAGACAGGAACTTCCTTGAAACTTGAGTTTGTCTCGGTGCATTTGAAAGAAAACTCAGTTTAGACGGAGACTGTTAAACAAGCTTATGGTCTAACCAGTACGGATGTGGTTGAGTAGCTAGTAGATGGTTTTTTAGAAATGGAAAGAGTGCAGATTTCAATGTTTCAACACCTAAAGGAAGATAACTAGGAGGTGATTAAGGTTAAAACAAAACGGATAAATGGTGATTTATTTTCAGGTCTTATCGCTGATGTCGACGAAGAAATCATGAATAGCGATGACAATCGTTTAGCTATCGATAGGATTGTCATCCAACATAATGGCGGTTTGAGCGATGAAGGAGCACCTGGTATGTATCTACAGGCGTTGGTACCTCTGCTTATTACCAGGCTTGGACTATCCAGAGCATGGTTTTTGCCCTGTAGGAGTCTTTGCCATCATTGATACCCAGGAAGCAGACGGCTACACTTGAGGCTTTCTGAAGTCAGAAAAAAGCTGGCTGGCCTTGGAGTTCACAGAAAGAATTACTTAGAACATAAGGAGAAAAATAATTGTTGAAATTGATACAAAATAAGAAAAAAGGTGGAGAGAAAGCCTTTCGCTACTCTCTCAGAAAATTTAAATTTGGCGCGGCTTCTGTGTTGGTAGGACTCTCCTTTTTAGGCAGTGATATATCTACCGTTTCTGCTCATTTTGAAACGGTAGATAATGTGACTTATCTTGGGGATACACCTAGAGAAGTTGGGTATGCTAAGCAATCAGTACAAGTAAGAACTGAGATATCAAAAAATGGCAAGCATGTAAAATATACAATACTTTTCAATAAAAATTATGAATACTGGGCTAGGCCAGGACTTACTGCTTGGTTACCAACTGGTTTGGATCATCGGACGGTTAGGATTAGAACTTATAATTCTGATGGAAAAACAGGGGGAGGGGGATTGCCGTGGAAATTAGTGCACGATTTGGGAGTGCATGAATTTCCTGGTGCGACAAGAGAATTAGTTTTCAATCCTGATTTTGACCCTAGAAACGAAGGAAAATGGAATGAATTTTGGGAAAAAATAGGAAAGGTTGGTTCAGGTTCCGATATTCCAACTGAGTGGAAAGAAAAAAATCAGTTACTGTTTGGTATCAATTCATGGGAAAATTTTTCTCACAATGCTTACAAGTGGGAAATAGAAGCGGATGTTCAAGATGGGGTAGTGGCTTCACAATTACCTGTCGTAGCTGGAATTGTACAGCCTCGTTCAAGATATCCTCGCTATGTTGCAGTAGGACCTAATGAAACAGTAGATACAGACGGAGACGGTCTAACTGACAAGCAGGAAGTTGATAAGGGTACGGATCCACTTAAGCAAGATA
>NZ_VMNC01000016.1:0-10074 GCF_013277505.1 Streptococcus sp. k-378
TATGGGACGTAGTAAAAGAGTCCGGTGGACTCTTTTAGCCTAAGCTAAATTTTAAAAAGCGAGGGTGGTTGTTTTCTCAAAGTTTTGAAGGAGCTAAAGCAACAGCTATTATTATGAGTTTGTTGGAAACAGCTAAACGTCATCAACTAAATAGTGAAAAATATCTATCCTATCTTCTAGAATGTCTTCCAAACGAGGAAACTCTCGTAAACAAAGAGGTTTTAGAGGCTTATTTACCATGGAATAAAGTTGTACAAGAAAAGTGCAAATAAGAAATCTCCAGATTAGGAACTATCCGTGAGTTCTCTAGTCTGGAGATTTTTCAATATACTTCGTTATTGGGCGGTTACTTTTCTTCTGAAAATACTAGCTAGCATCAGTTGTCCTAAAATTTAGTGTCAGTGCGTCATAACAAGGTATCTATCATTAGGCTAATAGAGATAAAATAAACAATTGATTTAGAACATTTGTTTGATAGTGGTGATAAAGTTTTAAATCTGCTACATAATTTGTGGAGTTTTTTCTATAATTAGGAGTTTAACCTAATCTGCAAATAGGAGTATACTAATAATGTAATCGTTATCAAAAGTCTAAAAAGGAATTTTTAGATGGATATCAAAATAAAAAAGGGGGGAAATTATGAATAAGTTTTCAAAAACCTTGAGAGACAACTGGATCTTTCTCTTGATGGTTTTGCCAGGGGCGCTCTGGTTGATTCTATTCTTCTACATTCCAGTATTTGGGAACGTGGTTGCCTTCAAAGACTACCACATGACCAGTAATGGTTTCATAGATAGTATCATAAATAGTAAATGGGTCGGACTTGATAATTTCAGATTCTTATTTAGTTCAAGAGACGCCTTTATTATCACACGAAATACTGTCCTATACAATCTTGGCTTTATCTTTCTAGGTTTGGTTGTATCTGTAGGGATTGCCATTATCCTCAGTGAACTCCGTTCCAAGAGAATGGTGAAGATTTTCCAAACTTCTATGTTGTTCCCTTACTTCTTGTCTTGGGTTATCATCAGTTTCTTTACAGATGCCTTCCTAAACATTGATAAAGGGGTGTTCAACCATTTATTGGAAAGTCTTGGTCTAAAAGAAGTCAACTTCTACGCTGATTTGGGAATTTGGCCCTATCTCCTACTTTTCCTAGGTATTTGGAAAGGTTTTGGATATAGCAGTGTCATGTACTATGCGACAATCATGGGAATTGATCCAACCTACTACGAAGCAGCGACAGTAGACGGAGCCAGCAAATGGCAACGGATTCGCAATGTAACCATTCCGCAGTTGACACCGCTGGTAACTGTATTGACCATCCTTGCAGTCGGAAATATCTTCCGTGCAGACTTCGGTCTCTTCTACCAAATCCCTCACAATGCTGGTCAGCTTTATAACGTAACCAACGTCTTGGACGTATATGTATATAATGGTTTGACCCAGACAGCGGATATCGGGATGGCTTCAGCAGCAGGTCTCTACCAATCAGTAGTCGGCTTGATTCTGGTGGTTCTATCAAACTTACTGGCAAGACGAGTTGATCCAAACTCAGCTTTGTTCTAGAAAGGAGGAGAATATGGCAGAAAAGAAAATTAAAAAAGAAAAAATTGATAATGTCGGCATTCACTCCTTCAGTAAGAAAGCAGATATCTTCTTCAGTATCATTTCGGGTTTGATTGCCCTCTCTTGTATCCTACCCTTCGTATTCGTTGTCATTATTTCAGTGACGGACGAGAAAAGCCTCCTCCAATACGGCTACAGCTTCTTCCCATCCCAATTTGGATTAGACGGTTTTGAGTTCTTGGCACAGTTTAAGGATAAAATCTTACAAGCCCTCTTCATTTCTGTCTTTGTAACCGTAGTTGGGACATTTACAAATGTCTTTATCACAACAACCTATGCCTACGCTATCTCACGGACAACATTTAAGTATCGCAGATTTTTTACCATCTTCGTCCTTCTCAGTATGTTGTTCAACGCTGGTTTGGTACCAGGTTATATCATGGTGACCCGTGTGCTTCAGCTTGGGGATACTGTTTGGGCCTTGATTGTTCCAATGCTTCTCTCACCATTTAACATCATCTTGATGCGTTCCTTCTTCAAGAAGACCATTCCAGAAGCCATTCTCGAATCGGCTCGTATCGATGGTGCCAGTGAGGCTCGGATTTTCTTCCAAATCTGTTTGCCATTGTCACTACCAGGTATCGCAACCATCACGCTTTTGACAGCACTTGGTTTCTGGAATGACTGGTTCAACGCCCTTCTTTACATCAAGAGTGACAACTTGTATCCATTGCAATATTTGCTTATGCAAATCCAACAAAATATGGACTACATTGCCAAAGCGGTCGGCTTGACTGGTCAACTGGGAGTTGCTCTACCGAAAGAAACAGGTCGTATGGCCATGGTTGTGGTTGCAACCCTTCCAATCGCGATTTTGTATCCATTCTTCCAACGCTACTTTGTAAAAGGTTTGACTATCGGTGGTGTGAAAGAATAGTGTTTATTGAGAAAGAACATTTCTCATTTCCAAACTTCCCTTGCGTGAAGTTAACATCATTACATTGTTTATAAGTTTAAAAATAAAAAAAGGAGTTTTTATCATGAAAAACTGGAAAAAATATGCTTTTGCATCTGCTAGTGTAGTCGCTTTGGCTGCAGGTCTTGCTGCTTGTGGAAACTTGACAGGTAACAGCAAAAAAGCTGCTGATTCAGGTGACAAACCTGTTATCAAAATGTACCAAATCGGTGACAAACCAGACAACTTGGATGAATTGTTAGCAAATGCCAACAAAATCATCGAAGAAAAAGTTGGTGCCAAATTGGATATCCAATACCTTGGCTGGGGTGACTATGGTAAGAAAATGTCAGTTATCACATCATCTGGTGAAAACTATGATATCGCCTTTGCAGATAACTACATTGTAAATGCTCAAAAAGGTGCTTACGCTGACTTGACAGAATTGTACAAAAAAGAAGGTAAAGACCTTTACAAAGCACTTGACCCAGCCTACATCAAGGGTAATACTGTAAACGGTAAGATTTACGCTGTACCAGTTGCAGCCAACGTTGCATCATCTCAAAACTTTGCCTTCAACGGAACTCTCCTTGCCAAATATGGTATCGATATTTCAGGTGTTACTTCTTACGAAACTCTTGAGCCAGTCTTGAAACAAATTAAAGAAAAAGCTCCAGATGTAGTGCCATTTGCTATTGGTAAAATTTTCATCCCATCTGATAACTTTGACTACCCAGTAGCAAACGGGCTTCCATTCGTTATTGACCTTGAAGGCGATACTACTAAAGTTGTAAACCGTTACGAAGTGCCTCGTTTCAAAGAACACTTGAAGACTCTTCACAAATTCTATGAAGCAGGCTACATTCCAAAAGATGTCGCAACAAGCGATACTTCATTTGACATTCAACAAGATACTTGGTTCGTTCGTGAAGAAACAGTAGGACCAGCTGACTACGGTAACAGCTTGCTTTCACGTGTTGCCAACAAAGATATCCAAATCAAACCAATCACTAACTTCATCAAGAAAAACCAAACAACCCAAGTTGCTAACTTTGTCATCTCAAACAACTCTAAGAACAAAGAAAAATCAATGGAAATCTTGAACCTCTTGAATACGAACCCAGAACTTTTGAACGGTCTTGTTTACGGTCCAGAAGGCAAGAACTGGGAAAAAATTGAAGGTAAAGAAAACCGTGTTCGCGTTCTTGATGCTTATAATGGAAACACTCACATGGGTGGATGGAACACTGGTAACAACTGGATCCTTTATATCAACGAAAACGTTACAGACCAACAAATCGAAAATTCTAAGAAAGAATTGGCAGAAGCTAAAGAATCTCCAGCGCTTGGATTTATCTTCAATACTGACAATGTGAAATCTGAAATCTCAGCTATCGCTAACACAATGCAACAATTTGATACAGCTATCAACACTGGTACTGTAGACCCAGATAAAGCGATTCCAGAATTGATGGAAAAATTGAAATCTGAAGGTGCCTACGAAAAAGTATTGAACGAAATGCAAAAACAATACGATGAATTCTTGAAAAACAAAAAATAATCAGCTAAATTGATTTCGTGTATTCATTCCTAACTCCTAAAATAAGAATCACTGCTTTCTTCAGGCTTATCTGGGGAAGGCAGTGATTTTTTGAATGAAAAATAAACCAACTAATATAATTCAGGTATAGTTGGTCTTTTTGTATAAAATTGCTATTTTATGAGGAGTGTTGTCTCTGTAATAAATCATTCTTATCCCAAGTATAGAACTTCATCACAGAGACATTCGATATCTTGCTCTATATGAGAAGCTAGAATAATAAGTTTCCCCTTTTCTTTTAGGTGGAGTAATTTTTCTCGAATTTTTTGAACAGATTGCTTATCAAGTCCGTTCATTGGTTCATCTAAGAGTAATATATCTGGATTTTCCATAAAAGCCTGTGCTAGAGCTAATTTTTGTTTCATTCCTAAAGAGTAGTGTTTTACTTTTTTAGAAGAACTAGGATTGAGTCCTACATCTATCATACTCTGAATGATTTCTTTCTCTCCTATTTTATTTTTGATTAGAGCTAGTTGATGTAAGTTATCAAAACCAGAATAACCTTCCAGAAATCCTGGAGTCTCAATAATAACACCTACACTTGGTAAGAAGGGAAAATCTATTCCAAGTATGTTTCCATCTAATTCGATTTTTCCTTCAGTTATACCTTCTAATCCCGCTAAACACTTGAGTAAAACTGTTTTTCCTGAACCGTTATATCCAACAATTCCGTATATATTTCCACTGGAAAATTCAAAGGAAAGGTCTTCAAAAATTACATTGTGTTTATAGTTTTTACGAATAGATTTTAAATGTAAGTCTGTCATATCTATTGTCTCCTTATTTTTTTCATAACAACTAGGATTATGGTGAGCAAAAGGTATAAAAGTAGGATACGAGTAATTATTTCTGGTAGGGATAGTAAGCCAGAATGGGCTTCGTATTTAATATAATGGAAGTCTAGCCAAGTTAAAGGAGATAAAAATTTAATCCAGAAACGTGAAGCTTCTGTAATAAATAATTCTACAATAACTAATCCACAGGCTAAGGTATTTCCTAAATTAGAATAATAACTATTGAAAACGAAAATCACTCCCCCAATCAATATGAACATAAGGAATAGCAATAAGAATATTTGAAAAAAAGCGCCATAGGGAGAATAATATTGCAGTATAATTGAGCGTAGATGCGTCATGCTATCAACACCTTCCGGAAATGAAATGCGTCCTTGAGCTAGGGAGGGTAGGAGACGTCCCCAATGATTTGAAAGGTGTAGTGTAGGGAGAAAAGTGATTAAAATGCTGATGATTTGGTAAATCGAAGCGATTAAGCTCGCGATAAGCAGATAAATAAACTGGGAGAGCATCCACTTTTTCTGTCCGATTTTTAAGATTAACCAAAACTGGAAAGTATCTTTTAAAGGAAGATTGCTAAATAGTAGTATGACAGATAAAATAGAAATTGCAGTGAACCATTGACTCGTGAAGAGAACAGTTACAATGCTGACAGGATAAGTTTCTTTGAAGTGATTAGCTAAATTAGAAAAAGGTAGCATTAAAATCAAAGTATAGAGGTGAAAGAAAATTAAGATAGGCAACAATCGTTTAAAGGTGAATTGTTGTTTTAAGAGAATAGTTACTACACGTATAATCTCCATAAGATTACTCCTTATCATAAAAATGCCAATGTTTTTTAAGAGCTAGTCGAATGATCTCTATTGACAAAAGTGCCCATAGAGTTAAGAAAATATAAGGATAAAGCAACGAAAAAATATTTCGAAAGTTTTCGTCACCTACTTGAAAATATGCTAGCCCTTCTCGTAAATAATCATCTGTCGTTAAGACGATATGTGGTAGAGTAAAAAAAGGGAGAACTCTCTCTAAACCAAATGTTGTGAGGACAAACCAGGCTGTACTTGGAAGAAGATAGACCATTAACACATTAGGGTAAAAAACGGAAAGAACTCCACCTAATAGAGTAAAGAATGCAAAATAGAGTCCAATTAGACTAATGAGAAGGAAGTAGAAAAGGAATATAAATCCTTGATTTAACAACCACTGATTGCTAAAAGTAGATGAGTAGTGAGAATTAGTGAGGGGAAAATAAAAGGAGAGGAGAATTAAAAAACAGAATCCTAAGGTCAGTCCTACAAAATAAGAACGGAAAATTAACCGTTTGACGAAGGAAGAAGCGTATTGTCGCAGAGACATACGACTAAGTAAAAAAGGAAGTCTATTTTGATGGTAGTCTTGTGAAAAGTCTGTTACTACAGTGGAAGCTGCTGTTAAGATATATAATGACATTGCTAGATTTCTAGAGAAGGAGAGCATGAAATAATCAGGGACTGCAAGTGAATTTCTTCCGTCTAGTTTTATTGTTAAATCTGTATAGGACATCATCAATGCAACTACTAAGGAAAAGAGTAATCCAATCCAAATCCTCCAATCTTTTAGCGTATATTTAAAGGGGAGAAGTAGTTTCATCTAACTTACCTCTTTCCAGTTTGTGGGATCGATAACTGCTTTATCTATACGATCTTTTTCTTTGATTGTATAGATTAGGAAGGGACGATAGAGATTTCCTCCATAGAGTTCTTTTTCTTGAGTGGGAATAGGTATATACTCAATTGTAAATGACTCAATATAAATTGGACTGTCCAAAATCAAATTTTCGTATTTTTCTTTTAAAACATCTAATCCTTTTTGGACAGAAAGAGTCGCCATTTTATCTATTTTTTGAGTCGGTAAGATAACACCAGATAAATCAATTCCTTGAATCCCTGCTTGGGTGATGATAAAGTTTAGGTCAGGACCATGAATAAAACTAATCTCTCCGGATGAACCTAGCTGAGTTTCGCCATCAATAACTCTTTTACTAGAAAGTTTTGGAAAAACAGTAACATAGCACATATCAGTCAGACTGTCTTTCTCTATTTTTGTCCCTTTTAATTCTTTGGCATTTCTTTCGTAGGTTGGGAGATACTCAAGGAGTGTTTCTTTTGAGATAGCGTAGATGAGATAATCATAATCATCAAATCCTAATTGGAGGGTATCTAGAAACTGCTTAACTTTGTTAACACTGTCTTCTTTTGAAAATGGAAGTTCTTCTTTAAAGTCGGTTAGATTTAGATTATTTTCAATAGCGTCTAATCGTAGGTTGTGGAAAACACTTGATAGATCTGATATTTGATCAGATGTTAAATGAATCCATGATCCAGTTTTATTGACGGTAATATCTGCTCTGGTCTTTCCTTTTTGGAGTCTGGTTAAAGGATTCTTATCGGCAATAATTTCACTAATTTCACTATCGCTTCCCATAAAATTTTGGATAGCTGTTACCAATGTTTCTTTGTCTCCTTTTTTTGAGTCCCAAAAAGGCAATTCTTCTTTATAGGAGGTATCTATCTGGTCTGATAGATAGATTTGCTCTGTTATCTCTTTATAACCTTCTTTTATGGGAAGATTTTCCTTATTTATCTCAGTTGTTTGCTTTTGGCTATATTGACAAGCTGTTAAAAAGATAAAGGGAAGAATAAGTAGAAATAATAGGTATTTTTTCATAGTAAAAAGCTCCTTTAAAAAAGGAGCAGAGACATGATACTTTTTAGATGATGCCTCTACTCTTAGAAGGGGGCGTTAGGCTAGTGAGCGCTCACATGATAAACTAGCGAATAACCCAATGTTTGTTACTTTTTGTTTTGAGACGAATTAAGGGTCAAAACGTCCTGTTATATTCGAATTGAGCCAACCATATTTAGAGGCGTTGAGATAATAATAGCGTCCAATTGTTCCATAACCATTGTTATAGCGAAGATTATAGCGACCATTTGAATCAGCTATTTTCATCTCAGTTGCAGGCTCATCCTCAGCAGCAGTCCAAGCGCGAATTCTGACCTTTTTTCCCCAACCAAGACCACCTGTGATATTAGCAACAGCAGGGGAGCCGTCTGTTTTTTCAGTTTTTCGGCTACTAACGGAATAGTCTTCGCGTGTAACATGAAGATTGAAATACACCATCTTAGCAGAAACAGTCTGACTAGCTAAGGGGAGTAAGCAAGCGACTCCCAGTCCTAATGCGATGCATTTTTTCAAATTTGTCATCACAATACCTCCTTTGTATTTCAGTGAAACCGATTTCATTTACATTGTACTACTTTTTTTTTATAATGTCAATCGCAAAATAAAGTATTTGTGATTTGTAATTCGAATGTGATAATGTCTTTATAAAATAAGTTATTAGATTTACATATCTCATAAAATATGGTTAAATTATTATATTGAATTTAGAATAGTACAGCATCTCTTCTAAAATATTGTTATAAATTGATTTGGATTCCAAAATTAAATTGCTCGATTCTTATTTCATTTTATTATATTTGACCCAGATAAAGCGATTCCAGAATTGATGGAAAAATTGAAATCTGAAGGTTCCTACGAAAAAGTATTGAACGAAATGCAAAAACAATACGATGAATTCTTGAAAAACAAAAAATAATCAGCTAAATTGATTTCGTGTATTCATTCCTAACTCCTAAAATAAGAATCACTGCTTTCCTCAGGCTTATCTGGGGGAGGCAGTGGTTTTTTGGGCACAAGGATATAGATATTCCTGTTTTCTCTTATCCTTATTTTAATACTCAATAAAAATCAAAGAGCAAACTAGGAAGCTAGCCGCAGGCTGCTCAAAACACAGTTTTGAGGTTGTGGATAGAACTGACAGAGTCAGTATCATATACCTACGGCAAGGTGAAGCTGACGTAGTTTGAAGAGATTTTCGAAGAGTATAACCATTCAGGAAATTTCGATAACCCTCTACAATTTCCAGTCAAATAAATTGCATTCGTTTTCTCAAGCAGGTATACTAGTATGGATAAATAAAAAATTTAGAAAATTTAAGAATAGAAAAGAGAACAAATCTTATGGCAAAAGATATTCGTGTCTTACTTTACTACCTTTATACTCCAATTGAAAATGCAGAGCAATTTGCTGCAGATCACTTGGCTTTCTGTAAATCAATCGGCCTTAAAGGCCGTATCCTAGTCGCTGACGAGGGAATTAACGGAACAGTTTCAGGTGACTATGAAACAACTCAAAAATACATGGACTACGTTCACAGTCTCCCAGGCATGGAAGACCTTTGGTTCAAGATTGACGAAGAAAATGAACAAGCCTTCAAGAAGATGTTTGTTCGCTACAAGAAAGAAATTGTCCACCTTGGTTTGGAAGACAACGACTTTGACAATGACATCAACCCACTTGAAACAACAGGTGCTTACTTGTCTCCAAAAGAGTTCAAAGAAGCGCTTCTTGATAAAGATACCGTTGTCCTTGACACACGTAACGATTATGAGTACGACCTAGGACACTTCCGTGGGGCTATCCGTCCAGACATCCGCAACTTCCGTGAGTTGCCACAATGGGTCCGTGATAACAAGGAAAAATTCATGGACAAGCGCGTCGTGGTTTACTGTACAGGTGGCGTTCGCTGTGAGAAATTCTCAGGCTGGATGGTCCGTGAAGGCTACAAAGATGTCGGCCAATTGCACGGAGGAATTGCAACTTACGGTAAAGACCCAGAAGTTCAAGGTGAGCTTTGGGATGGGAAAATGTACGTCTTTGACGAGCGTATCGCCGTTGATGTCAACCATGTCAACCCAACCATCGTAGGGAAAGACTGGTTTGATGGAACACCATGTGAACGTTATGTCAACTGTGGAAATCCCTTCTGTAACCGTCGTATCTTGACATCAGAAGAAAATGAAGACAAGTACCTTCGTGGATGCTCACACGAGTGCCGTGTTCACCCACGTAACCGCTATGTTTCAAAAAATGAATTGACACAAGCTGAAGTGATCGAGCGCCTAGCCGCTATCGGTGAAAGCTTGGATCAGGCAGCTACTGTATAAGATCAAACAGTCCTCAGGGGCTGTTTTTCTATGCTTTTTACTCAAAAATCTAATACTCAATGAAAATCAAAGAGCAAACTAGGAAGCTAGCTGCAGGCTGCTCAA
>NZ_VMNC01000160.1:0-7975 GCF_013277505.1 Streptococcus sp. k-378
TTATCTACAACCTCAAAGCTGTGTTTTAAGCAGCCTGCGGCTAGCTTCCTAGTTTGCTCTTTGATTTTCATTGAATATTAGAAAGGAGACCTCATGACACTTCCAGTTAGAAAATCCCTGTATGATGCAGTTTTACAGGCTTCAAAAGCGGATACTTGGGAACAAGCTACCAAGGAATGGAATGAAGTTTCCTTGATTTTTAACGGTATTGGCCGTAGCAATTGTGTCTGTGGAAATGCCATCAAGTACGCCTACGAACTCTTTAACGGTGTCACAGGTCAACGCCTCTTTCCAATTGGTAGCGACTGTGTTCGTCATTTTCATCGATTGTCCCTTGACCAGCAACTGGAAGAGGAAGAAAAACTGCTCAGAAAGGTTGAAAATCTGACCAGAAAAGCCCATAAAAAGGAGAAAATCAAGGTCAATAAAAGTGACTTTGACGAGCGACTTTTAAAATGGCTCTGGGAAAAAGATGTTTTCAAACCCAATCGTGGCAATCAATTTGCACCTGAGAGAGACTACCAGCTTTTCCTAGAAGTCTTTCAAGGAGGAAGTTGGACCAAGGCGGAGCCAAAGAAAAAAGCTCGGATGGAAGAAGTCCTTGAAAAGTGTATCAAACCCTTTTTACTTGGGAAATCGGATGACCAACTCTACCTTGTCAAGCTAGGCAAGGAGAAAATTGACTACGAACAAGAACTTCGTATCCAGGCAGAGAAAGAACGCAAGAAGAGGGATAAAATCGCCAAGCAATATGCAGACAATCTGGTTCTAGCCATGGGACCCGCAGAGCGTGCTTATCAAGATTACTTTGGCTTTACAGAGACCCTGACTCAAGAAGAACGCAAGTGGGAGAAAATTCTTTTTGGTAAAAATCGGACAGAACGGGCTATCAAGGCCAAACAATACCAAAAAGAGCTGGAAAAAGACCAACGAATTGCTAGTCAGGATCCAATTGAAAGAAAGCAGAAGCAGACCTGGCTCCTCAATTCCTATTTTCGTGAGCTTCCTGAAGAAAAAGCCCGCTTTGCTCGGCTCTTATTAGAATATCGAAAAAGTGGAGAAGTGCCTTTTTCAACTGAATACTTATCAGACCATCTGCTAGACTTTTTCTATAAAATGAAAGCCTTTGAGTTTGAAATCGCACCAGAACAAGTCCGAGACTTTTTAAAAGAAAGCCTTCAGACAGAACATCTATCCTCAGCACAAGAAAGCTGGATAGAAGGAGTTCTCCTCAACTGCATCAAACCATTTTTAGAACGATTAGTGATATGAGTAACACCTGCCGTGGAAATTTCATGGTAGGTTACATTTTATCCAAAAAATAATAGGGAATTGCAAAACTACTACTTGGTATTTTATATATAAAAAAAGTATGAAAACGCAACTCAATTTTAAGACTTTTTGCTAAATAAAGAGTATAATTAAAGTATGTTCCCTTTTTTATAGATAGTACACTAATATAAAAAAGTTAGGCTTACATATTTTTAAAATTTTATTTCAAGGAGGAATAATGGAAAAGTATTTTGGTGAAAAACAAGAACGTTTTTCATTTAGAAAATTATCAGTAGGACTTGTATCTGCAACGATTTCGAGTTTATTTTTTATGTCTGTATTAGCTAGTTCATCTGTGGCTGCTCAAGAGACTAAAGGTGTTCACTACAAATATGTGACAGAGTCAGAGCTATCATCAGAAGAAAAGAAGCAGCTTGTATATGATATTCCGACATACGTGGAGAATGATGATGAGACTTATTATCTTGTTTATAAGTTAAATTCTCAAAATCAACTGGCGGAATTACCAAATACTGGAAGCAAGAATGAGATGCAAGCCTTAGTTGCTGGTGCTAGCTTAGCAGCTCTGGGGATTTTAGTTTTTGCTGTTTCCAAGAAAAAAGTTAAGAATAAAACGGTATTGCATTTAGTATTGGTTGCAGGGATAGGAAACGGTATTCTAGTATCAGCCCATGCTTTAGAAAATAATCTTTTACTGAATTACAATACGGACTATGAATTGACCTCTGGAGAAAAATTACCTCTTCCTAAAGAGATTTCAGGTTACACATATATTGGATATATCAAAGAGGGAAAAACGACTTCTGATTCTAAGGTAAGTAATCAAGAGAAATCAGTAGCCACTCCAATAGATCAACAAAAGGTAGATTATACGATTGCACCGAATTTTATAGAGAATCCATCAAAAATACAAGTGATTAACGGACAGTATGAGGCTGTTCCAGAATTTAGGGATGGACAAGTTGGAACTGTAGCTACAGAGTCCGCTGAAACTAAAGCTGATACATTATCTAGTGATATGAACTCAGAAGTGGAAAGTCACTCTACACCTCCAACCGTAGATTCTTCTCAGAACGGAGAGAATCTTGGAAAACAGAAAGAAGATGCAACTCCAGTCGAGAAGCCAAAAGAAGTAGAAGAAACAAACAAACCTGAAAAAGATGAGTCAAAAGACGAAACTTCAACAAAACCTGAAAATTCTGGTAATGCAACAACAGAGAATAGCCAAACAGTACCAACTGAATCTAATCAAGGTGATACAAATAAAGTTGGAGAGTCAAATAAACCAGAAAATAATGACTCCAAAAATGAAACTTCAGAAAAAACTGTAGAAGAAGTTCCAGTAAAACCAAATGAAGGCACTACAGAAGGAACCTCAACTCAAGGAGCAGAAAATCCAGTTCAATCTGCAGAAGAATCAACAACAAACTCAGGAGAAGATGCAACTCCTAAGTCAGGAGAAAAATCAGGAGAGACTAAAGAAGAATCTACAGACGCTTCAGAAGTTCATTCTGCAACTCCAGTCGAGAAGCCGAAAGAACAAGAACTAGAAAAAACTGTAGAAGAAGTTCCAGTAAAACCAAATGAAGGCACCACAGAAGGAACCTCAACTCAAGGAGCAGAAAATCCAGTTCAATCTGCAGAAGAATCAACAACGAATTCAGAGAAAGTATCACCAGATACATCTAACGAAAATACTGGGGAAGTGTCCAGTAATCCTAGTAATTCGACAACCTCAGTTGAAGAAACAAACAAACCTGAAAAAGATGAGTTGAATGCCGAGCTTGGTAAAGAATCTGGCACGAAAGAATCTGACAAGTATCAGAATGCAGACCAAGCTAAGCGTACTGCCTACGATCAAGCACTTGCGGCAGCGAAAACTGTAGCAGCTAAAGAAGGTGCAAGTCAAGCAGAGATTGATCAAGCTAAGAATAACTTAGTGGCAGCAGCGGCAGCCTTGAATGGACAAGGAACTGACAAAGAGCCATTACGAACAGCCGCAACAACAGATGCGACAGCTACCAAAGAGACAGCTAAGTATCAAAATGCAACAGCAGACAAGAAAGAAGCTTATGATGCAGCATTAGAAGCCGCTCAAAAAGTTCTAGCAAAAGCAGGAGCTACACAAGCAGAGGTGAATGCAGCTAAGCAAGCAGTAGAGGATGCAAAAGGTCAATTGGATGGAGTGGCAAGCGACAAGTCTGCCTTGAATGCCGAGCTTGGTAAAGAATCTGGCACGAAAGAATCTGACAAGTATCAGAATGCAGACCAAGCTAAGCGTACTGCCTACGATCAAGCACTTGCGGCAGCGAAAACTGTAGCAGCTAAAGAAGGTGCAAGTCAAGCAGAGATTGATCAAGCTAAGAATAACTTAGTGGCAGCAGCGGCAGCCTTGAATGGACAACCAATAAGTAAAGATGAGTCAAAAGACGAAACTTCAACAAAACCTGAAAATTCTGGTAATGCAACAACAGAAGAGAATGGGCAAACAGTACCAGACCAACCAAAAGGTAATTCACCAGAGGATGTTTCAACCGAATCAAACACAGCCAATTCAAATGGAAATGAAGAAATTAAACAAGAAAATGAAGTAGAACCTGATAAAAAAGTAGAAGTTCAAGAGAAAACAATAGAACTAAGAAGTGTTTCTGATGTGGAACTCTATAGTTATGAAGGCAATCAATCAAAGCAACATACAAGCTTAGATAAAGTACCAGATAATAAATCTGCTTATTTCATTAAGGTGAAGTCAGCTAAATTTAAAGATGTACTGCTTCCAGTTTCAAACATTGAGGACACTACAAAAGATGGCAAACCAGTCTATAAAATTACAGCTAGCTTGGAACACTTGAAGCAATCTTTAGACAATCAATACCAAGACAATTTTACTTATTATCTTCCAAAAGTTGTTCAAAACGATGGTCCTATCTACACATCTTTTAAAAAACTAGTAGCTGATATGAATAGTAGACCTAATGGAACTTTCACTTTGGGTGCAACAATGAATGCTCGTGAGGTTGAGTTGGATGAAAACCAAGAAAGTTATGTTACAAATAATTTCACAGGGACATTAATTGGTAGTCATCAGGGGAAACATTATGCTATCTATAATTTGAAAAAGCCATTATTCAATACATTAAATAGAGCTACTGTTAAGGATCTCACCTTAAAAGATGTTAATATTTCTGGTAAGAATCATGTCGCATCAGTTGCTAAGGAAGCCACAAATTCTTCAACTTTAGATAACGTTCACGCAAATGGAATCATTGCTGGTGAGCTAGGTATCGGAGGACTTATTCAGAAAGTTGAAAATTCTACCGTAAGTAATAGTAGTTTCACTGGAAGAATAACAAATACCTTTGTTACAACCTCTCAGTATGCAATTGGTGGTCTAGTCGGTCAATTAACTGGTACGAATGCTAGGGTAGATCATTCTATAGCATCAGTAACCATTTCAAGTAATGGAGAACATTCTAATCAAACCATTGGTGGAATTGCAGGTATCGTAGAAAATAATGCAACTGTAGCAAATAGTTATGCTGAAGGTGAAATAAATAATGCTAAACCATTCGCTAGAGTTGGTGGAGTTGCAGGTTCCCTTTGGACAAATGGCTCTAGCACGGAGGACAATTCTGGGATTCTACAAAATGTTCTCAGCGATATGAATATTACAAATGGGAATGCGATTTCTGGTTACCACTTCAATGGTATAAAGGAAACAAATGTCTATAGTAATAAAGAAAACAAAGTAGTCAATGTTCAACAAGTTGATGATGAGGTGATGTCAGTTGATTCCACTGTAGAACGTGGTACTGAGATTGAAAAAACAGCAGTTCAAGCTAAGAAAGAGAAGATTACTAAAAAACACACTGTCACAGTGGAAGATTTCACAAATTCTGCTAAACAGGATGTAGATTATACCAAGGCAGCTCATTATCAGGAGACAAGAAAAGTTGCATATAAAAATATAGAAAAATTATTACCTTTCTATAATAGAGATACCATTGTAAAATATGGAAATCAATTATCAACTGATCATAACCTGTATAAGAAAGAACTGTTATCTGTTGTCCCTATGAAAAATGAGGAAGTAGCCTCAGATATCACTTCAAACAAGAATTCTATCAATCATTTATTACTACATTACAACGATGGAACATCTGAGAAAGTAAACGTAACCTACCATAGTGACTTTGCAAATCTGGCTGAGTATAATATTGGAAGTACAGGTCTAGTATACACACCAAATGCTTTCCTAAAAGATTACACATCTATAATAGACAGAGTTAAAAACGACTTAAATACAGTACAGTATAATCCAACTGCTCTTAAGAATTTGTTAGGAATCTCTGATAATATTAAATTAACAGAACTCTATCTAGATGAGCAATTCGCTAAAACCAAAGAGCACTTAACTGAAACTCTTAAAAAATTACTTTCAGCTGATGCTGCTGTTTCTGGAAATAATGATATAATTGACAATTACATTGTTGATAAAATCAAGCGCAACAAAGAAGCCTTGATGCTCGGATTAACCTATCTAGAACGCTGGTATGATTTCAAATTCGATAAGGCTAGCGCAAAAGATTTGCTTATGTTCCATATGGATTTCTTTGGTAAGGGAAATACCTCTCCTCTTGATACGATTATTGAACTAGGTAAATCTGGCTACAACAATCTCTTGGCTAAAAATAATGTGGTTACTTACAATGCCTTGTTAACGAATAATTACGGTACAAAAGACCTGTTTAGTTCTTTAGAAGGCTACCGTAAAGCATTTGCACCTACTCAAACTAACAATGACTGGTTTAAATCACAGACCAAGGCTTATATCGTTGAAGAAAAATCTGATATTGAAGAAGTCAAAACCAAGCAGGAACAAGCAGGTACCAAGTATTCTATCGGTGTCTATGATCGAATCACTAGCGACAGCTGGAAATACCGTAACATGGTACTACCTCTACTTACCTTGCCAGAAAAATCAGTATTTGTCATTTCAACTATCTCTAGTCTAGGATTTGGTGCTTATGATCGTTACCGTAATAAAGAACATCAAGCAAGTGGTGATCTGAATAGCTTTGTTGAAGAAAACGCGCGTGAGACAGCCAAACATCAACGAGATCACTATGATTATTGGTATCGTATTCTAGATGAAAAAGGGCGTGAAAAGCTTTATCGAAATATCTTGCTTTATGATGCCTATAAATTTGGAACTGATAATACTAAAGGAAAGGCTACAGAAGTAGCAGATTTTGATAGTCCAAATCCTGCAATGAAACATTTCTTTGGACCTGTTGGAAATAAAGTCGGTCATAATGAACACGGTGCTTACGCCACAGGGGATGCCGTTTATTATATGGGGTATCGTATGTTGGACAAGGACGGCGCCATTACTTATACGCATGAGATGACACATGACTCAGACCAGGACATCTATCTTGGTGGCTATGGTAGAAGAAGTGGCTTGGGACCAGAGTTCTTCGCCAAAGGCTTATTACAAGCACCAGACCATCCAGAAGATGCGACAATCACCATCAACTCAATCTTGAAACATTCAAAATCTGATAGTACAGAAGGACAACGATTACAAATACTCGATCCAACTACGAGATTTAAAAACTCTGATGATTTGAAGCAATATGTCCACAATATGTTTGATGTTATTTATATGCTAGAATATCTTGAAGGTAAATCTATCACAGAGAAACTTACTGATTATCAGAAAATGGAAGCTCTTAGAAAAATTGAGAACAAGTATGTAGAAGATCGTGAAGATGGAAATAAGGTTTACGCAACAAATGTAGTCAAAGATTTGACAGTAGAAGATGCTAAAAAACTGACAAGCTTTGAGAGTTTGATTGATAATAACATCCTTTCAGCTCGTGAATACAAGTCTAAAGAATACGAAAGAAATGGCTACTTCACTATTAAGTTATTTGCACCAATTTATGCAGCATTAAGTAGTGATATAGGAACACCAGGTGACCTGATGGGACGTCGTATAGCCTATGAACTACTAGCTGCTAAAGGCTTTAAAGATGGTATGGTACCATATATCTCAAACCAATACGAAGAAGAAGCCAAACAAAATGGTAAAAAGATAACTATTTATGGTAAAGAACGCGGATTGGTGACAGATGACTTGGTTTTGAAAAAGGTATTTAACGGTCAATATAAAACTTGGACAGAATTCAAGAAAGCTATGTACAAAGAACGCCAAGATAAGTTTGGACAATTAAATACAGTGTCATTTAAGGATCCATCAATTCCTTGGTATATTCGCGGAACAAAAACTATCAATAGCGTGACTGAATTACAGAAATTAATGGATGAAGCTGTTCGTAAGGATGCAGAAGATAATCGTTATTCTTGGTATAACTATAATCCAGAATATGATAGTGCGGTTCATAAGTTGAAGAGAGCAATCTTTAAAGCCTATCTTGACCAAACCGATGATTTTAGAAGTTCAATTTTTGAGAATAAAAAATAGTGTTTACTATTAGGAAATAAAAATTGAATGTAGAGAATTAGAATTGTCATTATTAAAAAAGATAAATTTTCCATTCGGAAAATAAAATGTATTGTTGGTTCGGTGTTACTCGGAAGTGTCTTGGTTGCACCGTAACCGTCCAATAACGAAGTATATTGAAAAATCTCCAGACTAGAGAACTCACGGATAGTT